>NZ_NJGF01000012.1:0-143170 GCF_002209985.1 Bacillus sp. K2I17 | reverse complement strand
CGAGATAGTCGTTGAACGTTCATCTTATCCATTTTGACTTAGATGATTCGAGGCGGAAGACCCATTGTTCTAGTGTTTAGGATTTAACCTTGCACGATCTGATTGATTTTTTCTGCTTTCGCGACATTCACGCTCGCTATTTCTAGCCACGTTGTAGTTCAATCAGCTTTAGGGATTGCCCGCAGTTAACCCTCACTACTAGCCAATCACTTGACTAGCAGGGCTTACTGATATGTTTAATTAACTTTCGTTATAATTGGTTAAATAAATCGTAACAGTTAATTACCCTTTCTTTTTATTATATAGAAAAAGAAAGGAAGGCAGAAGTATTTTTTAAACGATCGATTTATTAGAAACACTCGCTTCGAATTTACGTTTTGAGATTACATAGTTTATAGCAATTCCTAACGAAAGGATCAATATGAAACTTAGTAAATAAAACGGTACCATGACACCTACTTTAGATACACCAGCTGTAAACAGCATTAATAATACAATTCTTATTCCTGTACCAATTAATCGAAATAAGCTGTCTACACGTCCCATTACTTCATTTGGAATTTCCTCCATCATCAATACATTTCTTGCCACTCTTGTACCCGCATTTCCAATTGCATGAAAAATTGCAAGTCCATATAACAACATTACGGAAGGTTCAATAATCATTACGGTAATTGAAATTACATATATGAACATCGTCATGACGATTGAAACTTCTGTCTTTACATATTTCATCATAATTGGAATACTTATTCCCGCAAGAACCGCTCCGACACCGTACATCATACCTTCTATTGCGTATACAGAGGCACTGGCTTTTAATAGATCTGAGATATATACCGGGATTAAATAATTTGCCATCATGACACCGATAAACGGCATATAAGTCGCCAGTAAAAACCAAAAGAACTTCGGACGCTTTTGCATAAAGTGAATCCCTTCGAACAATTGCTTCTTAAATGTTACTTTTCTTTTTACTTCCTTTTTCTTTACATACGGTATACATAAGAAAAGGAAAAATGCTCCTGCAAAAGTTAACATATCTACTAACAAGATCCATTTTAAAGAAATGATTTCAATAAGGAAGCTAGCAGCCGCTCCTGAAATAACTTGAGTTAACTGTCCTTGTATTTCCATTGTTCCACTTAAATTTTTATAATGTTCTGCTTGAAATATCTCTTGGTTAAACGCAAATATTGTAGGATAAAATAATAAATAGTAAAATGACCCTGCTATATATATTAGAATATAGTGAATAGAATGATAAGGTTGCCCAGTAAATCCCCATATAGCCATCATTCCAATAACGACTATCCCAATACCTTCATTACATAATAATAAAGATTTTCTTGAAAAACGATCAATACTCTGCCCGATAAACGGTGTTAATAAAAACATAATAAGAGTTGCGATGATGGATACATAACCAAACGTTGTCTCTCCTCCATTCTCTTTAATTAACAACCACGGAATCGTTATCATAACAATGCCGGAACCAATAGCTGATAAACTATTGGCCCCTAGAATGAAATACAAGCGTGAATCTTTATACAGAGATGGCATATCACTCAACTCCTAGTTGTTTTTTCACCTCTTTATATACGCTCATATATGCTTTTAATTCTTTAACTAGATCATGAATTAACGGTTTTGCATCTTCTCCCAGTTCACCGTCTTGTACATGAAGTCCATCAAGCACAACTTGTTTTGGGATTGCATTTGCGTACACCCCTCTAGCAACAATACGCATATTGTTTAATGCGTTAATGCCACCTTTACCGCCTCCAGCAACTGCAAGTAATGCGACAGGTTTATGAACAAATTCACTACTGCTTAAGTAATCTAACGAATTTTTCAACGCTCCACTCATTGCATTATGATATTCAGGTGTACATAGTACTACACCGTCTGCAGTTTTCACTAATGCCTTTAATTTTTTTACCGCTTCTAATTCACGTTGTGATTCTTCCCCGTTATATAAAGGCAGTTCCTCTACTGATAAATCGTATAACTCCCCTTCAAATTGATCAGCAATATATTTTGCCACCACACGAGTTCTACCGAATTTTCTTGGCGTACCGTTAATAACGACTAGTTTCATAATTATTTCTCTCCTTTGTTTTTCAGTTATACTTATATATTATCAGAAATTTCTATACAAAACACAATATAAAGAGGGAACTAGCTTGATAAAATAGTATGATAGACGAAAAAAAGAACTCATACGAAAGTAGGAGTTCTTCACAATTACTTTTCTTCCGCTTTATCGCTCAGTATGTCTATGCTTCTTTTTGCTTCAAAATGGTTATACGCTTTTTCTGCTAATTTAATACGTTCTTCTGGTAATTCTATATATTTCATAACGTTTTCTATTATTTTTTCATACGGAGTAAACACTATTCCTGGCCACTCTATCTCGTCCTCGGGATTACTATTTTCAGAGATAATAAATTTCTTATTTGCCACTGCATAAGAAACTCGAGGAGTTTCAAGAATACCCGATAAGTAAAAATGAATATTTAATATAATTTTAGACCTAGCAATCAACTCATTTCTAACAATTCCCCACGCATTATTTTTAAAAACAATATTTAAATTCGGGGCAACTACTTTTAATTGATCTAAAATAGCTTGTCGCCTTGGGTTAAGAGCACCTATAAACAGTATATCAATGTCTTCAGTTAACTCTTCATCAAATGCATCTTTTTTTATTTCTAGAGTTGGGGCATAGTTCATTTCCACATGTTTTATTTCTTTTCCTACTCCTTTTTGTTTTAACCATTCTATATTTTGTTTACTATAATCCCAAATTTCCTTATCTTTTAATAACATTAAATAAAGAGGATGCGCATAAGGACTTCCTTCATATAGCTGTTCTAAATTATAAACAATTGCATTTTTTGGTAGTAGATTCGGATTATGCGCATACGTATGCGCTCCAAAAACAATTGTATTTTTCACATTTTCTAGTATTGTTTCTGAAATAATTGCTGTATTTCCCTCCTGCTCCAATCGCCATTTCAAAGCTCGCGCAACATCTATAAAACTACCATACGTCTTTGGGCATATAAAAAGACAATAATCATATTCTTTATTCAAATAAGCTTCCATTAGTCTTAAATTATTTTTATATAAATCCACATCCGGATATCTAATTAAAAGCTCACTTGCATGTTTTTTTGCTACTTTATACATTCCAGCATAATAAGCAGCAATGCACCTTCTTAATTCGATTTTTTGCCGATGCTCTTCTGCTACGTCCATGTCTATAAGGAGATTTGCGATACAATACGCTTTTAAATGATCACGATCATAATAATAATCTAGTAGTGGCATCAATTCTTCATACGTATTTCCATGCACGGATTCCCCTAGTTCTAGCGCCCATCGTATTAATTCCATGATTACTCCACTACTCCTTTAACCGACAATGTATTTAATAAAATTTCGCATTACTTTCTACCATATTTGCTATATGCAACGGTAGCTCTTCTTTTCTCGATTCCAAATATTTTTGTGATACTGCACCTAAATGTTTTTTATGCGGTATATAAAAAGCACTTATAGAAATCTCATAGTCAAATAAGTAATCATACACATGATAATCTACAAATAGCAGATCATTTTTCGGAAAAGGAATTTCCTTCCCTTGCAACGCATACATCAAAGCAATATTATTTTGAGATTTTAATCGATACATTCTTGCAAGTTGGTATAATGGCTCAGCCCGAGTTGGTCTATATTCCCACGCTTTTTGAAAATAAAGAATAGCTAATGCTGTATATTGCTCTTCTTGCGCCTTAGCATTTTCTTTTTCATCCACTTCTGTTACCTCATATTGTTTATTTGCTGAACGGTTTGCTAATTGTTCATAACAAAATCCTATTCGCAATAACGAATAGAACACCTCTTCAACCCATCCACCTGCTTCCACTCTTTTTTTGTACCATTTAATCGAATCTTCAAATTGACTTAAATGAAAATAAGTTTGGGCTAAATAAAATAAATATCTTATATGCAAATCTGGCGTTGTTTCTGGATCACTCAATCCTTGTAACAACAACCGCTCATCTCTCTCAAATTTATCAGCTTTACTACCACCATCCCCAGGATCGTTAACGACAAGCGTCTCTAACCTAGCTACTCTCGTATTGTAATTCGCACCAACTTTGGAACGATCTATATCCCAATACTCATGAGTAACACCGACAGATTTCCATGGTAAAGAAGCTTTCAAAAGGCGTGTAAGCCAATACTTAATATGAATATCATATTGCATTGTAAGATAGTGGTCTTCCGTTAAACTAGTCTTATCAAACTCGAGATCAACTTCTAATATCATATCTGCATCTAATATTAATAAATAATCTGCTTCTGGATATGTTTTTTGTGCTAATGAAACTGCTAAACTTCTGTTATAGCCAAAATTTTGAAATGGTTCATGATGAACTGTTCCAGGGATTTCATTTTCTTCACACCAATTTTCAATAATTTCAGGTGTATTATCAGTTGATCCCGTATCACAAATAGAAACAAAATCTACAATTGATTTTGTAGCATTTAAACATCTTTCCATAATTCTAGACTCGTTTTTAACAATCATACAAAGACATAACTTTTTTTCTTCCCCTGCATTCTTCACTTGCTCATTTCCCATTTAACCACCTCATATTTTATTAACACGCTCTTTTCATATGTAACACCACTTCATAGCTACACTGATGACATAATCATCCTTTTACTATTTATGAAAATTTCATTTTATTTATTCTTATTTTTATGTTGGGACATCTTTCATGCTTCACTATATATTTGATACAATCAGTACAAATAAACAATGATTGATTGGTATTTTTAAATTAGAAATTTCTTAAACTATAAAAAAAGAAACTTGCGCCTATGCACAAGTTTCTTTTTAAAAACAACCTTATTTTTTCACAACTTCATGTCCACCGAACTGATTACGAAGAGCTGAAACTACTTTTCCGTGGAATGTATCATCTTCTTGAGAACGGTAGCGCATAAATAATGACATTGCGATTACCGGTGCTGCCGCTTGAAGTTCAAGTGCCGTTTCCACAGTCCATTTCCCTTCTCCTGAAGAGTTCATCACACCTTTAATGCCATCAAGTTTAGGATCATCTGCAAATGCCTTTTCAGTTAAGTCCATTAACCAACCGCGGATAACTGATCCGTTTGCCCATACTTTAGCAACATCTTCATAATTGAAATCAAACTCACTTTTATCTAACACTTCAAAGCCTTCAGCGATTGCTTGCATCATTCCGTATTCAATACCGTTATGAACCATTTTTAAGAAATGACCACTTCCGACGCGGCCTGCATAAGAATACCCATTCTCTACTGCTAAATCTTTAAATAAAGGTTCTAATTGATCATAAATTTCTTTTTCTCCACCAACCATTAAGCAAGCACCGTATCTAGCTCCTTCTACACCGCCTGATGTACCGATATCTACGTAATGTAAACCAAAACTTTTCGCTTCTTCAGCACGGCGTAACGTATCTTTATAGAATGAATTCCCGCCTTCAATAACGATATCGCCTTCCTCTAATAATGGATATACATCTTTTAGTACCGATTCAACAACTTCTCCCGCAGGTACCATTACCCAAATTTTACGAGGAGCTTCTAGTTCAGCAATCATTTCTTTTAATGTATGACGAGCGGTAATCCCTATTGCCCCTGCCTTTTCAACAAGCTCTTTATTAACGTCATATACCACTACTTCATGCTTGTCTTCATATAAATGTTCTGCTAATGGGAATCCCATTTTTCCTAATCCAATTAAACCTAGTTTCATATTAATCAATCTCCCATTCTATACAAATATATTTAATAACGAAATGAGTCCAAGTGCTACAACAGATAATATCGTCTCCATTGCAGTCCATGTTAATAATGTTTCTTTCACAGTCATTCCGAAATATTCTTTAATCATCCAAAATCCAGAATCATTTACATGTGATAAAATTAATGACCCTGCACCTGTTGCAAGTGCTAGTAGTTCAACATTTACACCTGGTGTACTTGCTGCAATCGGCGCAACAATACCAGCTGCTGTCATCATAGAAACCGTTGCCGATCCAGTTGCGATTCGGATAAGTGCCGCAATTCCCCAGCCTAATAATATCGGTGAAATATGAGATTCTTTCGCCATTTCTGCGATTGTCGTTCCAATTCCAGAATCTAATAATACTTTATTAAATGCGCCGCCTGCACCGATAACTAACAGTATGTTCGCAATAGGCCCAAGGCAATCGTTTGTAAATTGTAATACTTTATCCTTTGAGAAACCTTTTGCATAACCAAGACTAAAGAAAGAGTATATCGTTGCAATTAATAACGCGACGATTGGATCTCCAATAAAGTGCAATACTTGTGCAAGTTGACTTGTTTTGTTTAGTGCTACTTCCGCAATTGATGCACCTAGCATTAGAAATACTGGAAGTAAAATTGTAAACAATGTATTTCCGAAACTAGGAAGCTCCTTCTTCTTATCTCTTTCAATAAATTGCTCCGCTATATCTAATGGTACTTCTTTATGTATACGAGCACCAATCCATTTCCCGTAAAGCGGACCTGAAATGATTGCAGTTGGAAGTCCGACGATTAAAGCATATAAAATTGTCTTCCCTACATCTGCTTTAAAAATACCTACTGCTGCCATCGCTGCTGGATGTGGCGGAACGAGTCCGTGTACAACAGATAAACCTGCTACTAGTGGAATACCGATTGTAATAAGTGATACCCCTGTTTCTAACGCAATTGTAAATACTAATGGAATTAGTAGTACAAATCCAACTTGGAAAAATACTGGAATCCCTACTAAAAATGCAACGAACATCATCGCCCAGTGAACACGTTTCTTCCCAAAACGATCTATTAATGTGGTAGCAATTCGTTCAGCACCGCCAGATTCGGCCATCATTTTTCCTAGCATGGTTCCTAATGCTAAAACTATCGCTAAAAACCCTAACGTATTACCAAGCCCTAGTTTAATAGAATCGATAATCCCTGGATCTTTTGGTGAAGTTCCAATCAATGGCATTCCCATTGCAAGTCCTACACCAATTGCTGTTAAAATTAACGCGACAAACGGATGCCATTTTACTACTGTAATAAGTAAAAGTAGTATGACAACTGCCGCTAGTACGATTCCAACTACCATTTCTCCCAATCCCCCTATTGTTTACGTTGGAAAGCAGCTATACAATCAAATTCTTCTTTCAAGCGATTGTAAAGTCGTTCATACATATAAAACATTTCTAAATATATAGCCGTATTTTCTTTATTCGGTACATGATGATGAACAATATCAATCCAATCCTTTACCTCTTCAAGAGAATCAATTTTTCCTACAGCATATAAAGCAACTGCCGCTGCCCCAAGCGCAGATGCTTCATGACTTTCAGGAACAAGCAATTCTTTTCCCATCATATCGGATAACATTTGTCTCCAAAATGCAGATTTCGCAAAACCTCCTGAAACGCGTATTTCAGTAAGTGGCCCTGTACAATCCCTGATTGCGAGTGCAACAGAATATACGCTCATACAAACACCTTCCATGACTGCACGTATAAAATGTTCTCGTTTATGCTGAAGGTTTATTCCAAAGAATGTACCACGAGCATTTGCATTCCAGTACGGTGCACGCTCTCCAGATAAAAACGGTAAAAATAGCAATCCACCCGCTCCAGCTGGTACACTTTCCGCATACTTAATTAATAAATCATACGGATCAATGCCAAGTTTTTTTGCTACTTCTTGCTCTGGGCTACCAAATTCATCACGTAACCATCTCAGTAATATTCCGCCGTTATTCGTTGGTCCGCCGATCACCCAGTGCTCGTCTGTTAATGCATAACAAAACGTTCTTCCTTTTTCATCTGTATTAACACTTGATGAAATTGTTCGAACCGCACCACTTGTACCAATTGTAATTGCAGCTGAGCCAGGCGATATTGCCCCAACGCCCACATTCGCAAGAACACCATCACTTGCACCAATAACAACTGGCGTATCTTCACGAATACCCATCTTTTGTGCTAATTCCGGTTTCATACCCGACAAAATATATGTAGTTGGCACTGGTGTTGATAATTGTTCTGGTGACATATGTAACAACGTTAAAACATCTTCATCCCAGTTTAATGTTTCTAAATTAAATAACCCAGTAGCTGATGCTATTGAATAATCCACTACGTAACGTGAAAACAATTGATACATAACATACTCTTTAATGGAAATAAATTTATATGCGCTCGCATATAATTCTGGCTCTTCCTCTTTCATCCACAATAATTTAGAAAGTGGCGACATCGGATGAATTGGTGTACCCGTTCGTCTATAAATTTCATGACCATTCATATGTTGTAATAATTTTTCTGACTGTTTCGTACTTCGATTATCTGCCCAAATGATAGAACGCGTTAATGGTGCACCGTTTTTATCTACTGCAATTAATGCGTGCATTGCTGTACTAATACCGATTGAAGAAATATCCTCTGGTAACACGTTACCCTTTCGGATGGCAACGCTTACAGTTTTATATACAGCAGCACATATTACATCAGGATCTTGCTCAGCCCATCCGACGTTCGGTTGAATAATTGGATAATCAACTGCATGTGATACAACGACTTTTCCTTTTTCTGTAAACACAACCGTTTTTGTACTTGTGGTACCGATATCAATCCCGATTACTCTCCCCCTTGTTTCCATGCGAATCTTCCCTTCGTTTCTAGCAAAATACGATCTAGTAAACCGTTTACATGAATTAGTATATAAAATATTTTTTCATTAATCAAGCTTTAAAAAAGAAAATTTTTTTCATAACAAAAAATATATCCCCCTCATTCCATTTCACTTACATACTAAATTTAGATTTTCCCCGCGGTAAAGTTGCGTTATATTCGTTACATTTCGCAACACACTCTCTTTTTCTTTCATTAACAACACATACATAGTTCTTCCTTACGTTCTACTCATTTGCATGAAAAAGAGTTGAGAAGCAATATTCATTTTTAAGGGTCACTTTACATAACCATCAAGCTAAGAAAAATGATTAGTGACCCTTCTTTTTATACAAGTCCGAAAAATAAGGGATATTTTTAAAAGATTATTAAGTAGGCAATAGTTAATTGATTAGGCCAGTATTTTTATTCTTCACTAATAAAGGGAGCAATTATCTTTTTTTCATGAGAAGATAACACGATATTTGTTGATGGCGTACCATATTGCATCGAATCATCAATAAATTTTTCTAAACTTTCTACAGAATACGTTGCTAATTTGACAATATAGCTAATTTCCCCTGCTACTCTGTAACACTCAATTACATCTGGATGATTATAGCAAAAGTTAGATAATGATTTACAATTCGTTGATTTAAACAATATAAGTGCAGAAATTGGACGATTAATTTTTTTTAGAGAAACACGTGCATGGTAACCTTCAATAATCTGTTGCTCCTCTAACTTCCTTACTCGCTCAGTTACTGACGGAGAAGATAAGTGAACTGCTTCAGCTAAATCCTTCATTGAAATTTTTGCATTTGACTGTAATAACCCCACGATTTTTTTATCAATTTGATCCATAAACTATCCAACCTTTTTTTATAAAATAGAATAACCTAAATTCTTTATATAATAAAGCCAAACAATTGAATATCCTTATTTAACTTATTCATCAGCTTTTTATATTTATATAAAATAAGGATATTAGGAGGCGATTTACGATATGAAAAAGATTTTATTATTATTAGCTGACGGATTTGAAGCAGTAGAAGCTAGTGTATTTACAGACGTACTAGGCTGGAATAAGTGGGAGGGTGATGGATCGACCGAGGTCATAACAGCTGGTCTTCGGGATAAATTAACCTGTACTTGGAATTTTACTGTCATACCCGAAAAAACGGTTGATAATATTCAATTGGATGAGTTTGATGCACTAGCTATTCCAGGAGGGTTTGAAGAAGCTGGTTTTTATCGGGATGCATTCAGTAAAGAATTCTTACATGTTATTCAACATTTCCATGTCAAACAGAAGCCTATTGCAAGTATTTGTGTTGCATCATTAGCGCTTGGTAAAAGTGGAATTCTTATAGATAAAAAAGCTACCACATACAGTCATCCAACGAGTAAACGAAAAGAGCAGTTAAAGAATTTCGGTGCAAAAGTACAAAATGATTTAATTGTTCAAGATGGAAATATTATTACATCTTCAAATCCAGGTACAGCTTTTGATGTTGCATTTTTATTACTTGAAAAATTAACATCTAAACAGAACGCTAAACATGTAAAGAATCTTATGGGGTTTTAAACATTAAACTTCAACAAAGAGATAATTCTAGAGCTTGTTAGAATTATCTCTTTGTTGAACCACAGGTGCCCTCCTAGGAATTCATTGATCCCTAGGAGTTTTTTAAATTTCCTACACGTAGCCTAAAAGAAGAAACCATCTCGTCTAAAATTAACTTTGCATCAGCTTAGCTTTATCGCGCTGAAGTCGCGTAACATAGCCGCTACCTCTCCAAATAAGAATTCTGTACATTTTGCTCTATTAATTGTTTTTGGTTCACTCATCCTATTACCTTAATAAACTTAGAGCGCGGATCCTACTATAACTTTATTAACTTGTAAATATATGTTCCATACTATAAAATCTAATAGTATTTTTATTTTTCAGAAAAATAAAACAATATTTTAGACTTTATTGTATAATGTTGTAAAAAGATGTCGGAGGGATTTAATGTTACATAAAATATCTCAATTCACAATTAAGCTTTCATCAATTCTTTTATCACTGTTACTATTATTAAATTTACCTTATTTATTTATCACTCAACAAGGATTCACCTTTCAACCAATTTATTTTTTTAACCAGATCGTTACTATGTTAAAACAGGTTTTCTCACCTGAATCATTGTTGGTTATAGGATCAGACCCAAAGTTTGGTCATTTAAAAACAACACCACTATTTCCAACTGTTTTAGAACCTTACCTATATTCGTTTATTGTATTATTTGTGGCCTTTTTGCTTGCGCTCTTTATCTCATCTAGCATGGCATTTTTTTATTTTTTAGCAAAAGATTATATAAAAAAATGGATAAACCGGATTGTGTTCATATTAGAAGCTGTCCCTGATATGATGATGATGATTTGTTTGCAAATATTTTTCATTTGGGTACTTAAGAAATTTGGGGAAGCTCCTTTCACCATTATTTCTTTTAATGAAAATCGTGCTTATTTACTCCCTATTTTATCTTTAGCGGTCTTACCTACATTACAAATGTTTCGGATGATGGTGTTATACATACAAGAAGAACATGGAAAACATTACATAGAGGTTGCATATGGAAAAGGGTTTTCATCAAGTTATATACTATGCATTCATTTATTCAAAAATATATCTATCCACTTTTTCCACCATTTAAAAACGATTTTTGTTTTCTTACTTTCTAACTTATTCATTTTAGAATTTGTTTTTAATATGCAAGGCATTATTCAATTTTTATTTAAAAAGGCGTTTATTTCACCTCCAGCTGCATTTATCATACTTGTCATGATTATCTTACCGTTTTATGCCATTTTTCAAATAACCTCTTTCATGATGAATAGATGGCAAAAGCAATTGAAAGGAGCAGCTTTATGAAATCTATTTGGAAATCAAAACGCTTTTTAATCGGCTTTACTTATTTATTCATACTTGTTTCAGCTAGTTTTATTTATAGTTGGTTCTTTAAAGATAACATCCCAAAACCTCCTCAGTTACTTTACAATGACAATAACGAATTACTTGGAAAGGCCCCCTTTCCACCATCGTTAATACCTCCTTTTGGATCTGATCGTTTTGGAGAATCTGTTTTCTTACAAATTATAGAAGGAGCAAAATTTACCATTTTATTAGCCGTGGCAATTAGCTTCTTTCGAATTTTATTCGGAACATGTATAGGGATCCTCTTAAGTTTATATGCTCCAAAATTCAAGAGATTTTTCCAGTCATGCTCAGAAGTTTTTTATTACATTCCTACTTTATTTATCGCATTTATACTCATCACACCCGTTAATATTGTAATCGTATCAAATGCTGATAGATTAGATCCAAATATTTCATTTGCGTTTTATCAAGTACTCGTACTTATTTTCGTCGCTCTGCCTACACTTTCTTTATATATATCCTCAGAGGTTGATGAATTTATGAAACAAGATTACATTTTAAGTTCCCAATTGCTAGGGGCTAGCCGTTTTCATATTATCAAAAAACACTTACGAGTCTTATTACTTGACCGCTTATTTGTGTTATTTATGGAACATATCGTTCAAACTCTCATACTCGTTATCCATTTAGCGTTGCTTGATATTGTAATTGGTGGGATACAAATGCGTGAACTCTATGACGGAGTACTCAAACCTGTTTCTCTATCTAATGATTGGGCAGGCCTTATTGGATTAAATCGTTATGAAATGAATATTTCATGGTGGATTATTTTGTATACTCTCGTTTCATTCTTTATTACGATTCTATTTATAAAGCTTATGACAATCGGGATTCAAGATGCACTGAAAGCAAGAGATTCGCAAGTTGTAGCAATTCAAACCGTTCCAAATCATAAAAAATTTGTTAAAAGTAAAGATTCTTTTTCGTTTGTAGATAAAGTGAACCTTTAATCCTTTCTCGTTAGTCGACATTGATAGTAGTGGAATGCAAAGAAGATGATTCCTGTTGAATGCAGGGATCATCTTCTTTCTGCCGTCTAACTTTTTTACATGTCTTTAGCTAGACTCATGCTTTTTATATTTAAAATGAATTATTTGCAATCACAATTATGCTGTTTAAAATCGATTACCATACGCCCTTGAATTCTACCTTGTTCCATTTCTTCGAATACATTTTGTACTTTATCTAGAGAACAAGTTTGAACAACCGGCACTACTTTTCCTTCTGCACCGAACATGAATGCCTCTTCTAAGTCTTTACGAGTACCGACTAGAGAACCAACTACTTCAATTCCATCTAGTACAAGTCGCGGAATGTTTAAATCCATCGTTTCTACTGGTAAACCTACTGCAACGACTTTACCACAAGCACGTACTGCATCAACTGCTGAATTGAACGCTACTTTAGAAACGGCTGTTACTACAGCAGCATAAGCACCACCAAACTCATCTTGAACAATCTTATCAGCAGGACCTTGAGAAATTGGATTGATAGTCATATCCGCACCAACCTCTTTTGCTAATGCTAATTTATCGTCATTAATATCTACTGCAATTACCTTTGCACCAAATACGTTTTTAGCATATTGGATAGCTAGGTTACCTAATCCACCACACCCATAGATGACGATAGGTTGACCAGGTTTAATGTCTGATACTTTTATTGCTTTATATGTAGTTACGCCCGCACATGTGATTGATGATGCTTGAGCAGGATCTAATCCTTCTGGTACTTTCACAGCATAATCAGCTGTAACAATACATTGTTCTGCCATACCACCATCTACTGAATAACCAGCATTCTTAACTTCACGGCAAAATGTTTCTCTACCAGTTATGCAATATTCACAACGTCCACAAGATTGGAACATCCACGCAATACTTACACGGTCACCTACCTTTAGTGAAGTTACATCATCAGCAATTTTCGTAACAATACCTACACCCTCATGACCAAGAATACGGCCATCTGTATTTCCAAAATCATGATTTGCAACGTGTAAATCAGTATGACAAACTCCACAATACTCTACATCCACTAGCGCTTCACCTGAGTGTAACGGACGCAATTCCTTTTCAATAACTTCAATGTTTGCTTTACTATTTTTATTTACTACTACCGCTTTCATATGTGATCTCCCCTTTAGTGTTTTAGAATTTTAATGAGTTCATCTCACAACTTCTACCTGCACTGTTTCGGCCAATTATTGCACCAAATTTAAATGTTCAATCATCATTACACGTTCATCATAACATGTAATTTTAAAAGCTTATTGTTAAATATTGAACAATATTTGAATTATTAACCAAATTTTTTCTTACTATATTTGAAGGGAAAACTGAGATTTCATCTATGTATCGTTTATTAGAATTCAAGATGCGAAGTAATAAATAAAGATTTTTTAATATAGGAAATTATTATCATCATATTTTCAAAAAAGATTATAACGAGTAAACCTAGATTATATATCATCAAACTATTGACCAATATAAAAAGCCCTTCAATTGAAGGACTTTTTATATTCGTTTCATCGAAATTGTTTCGCGTATACTTTGTAAATTTTGCAATGTCTCTTCTTGGCGTTGTAACGATAGCCCAACGTATAAAGTATCTAACAAACTTAACTGTGCTAATCTTGATGAACTTGCTTCTGTACGGAATTCCGTCTCACGTGTTGAAGTATATAATGTAATATTAGCAAGTTGACTTAATGCTGATTTCTGATAGCTCGTAATTGCAATAATGCGAGCTCCTCTTGCTTTTGCTACTTCTAACGCTTCCAGTAACCCTTTATTGCTACCAGAATGAGAAATTGCAATTACCACTGCTTCTTTAGTAAGTAAACCCGCACCCATAATTTGAAAATGTGAATCTGTATGAGCAATACAAGAAATACCCGTTCTCATAAATTTATGATATGCATCCATCGCTATAATACCAGAACCACCATTTCCATAAAACTCAATACGACTTGCATCTTGCAATACCTTTACGGCTTGCTCTAGCGCTGTATCATTTAACAAATGCAATGTATCTTGCAGTCCTGTAATATGCGAATGAAAAACTTTTTTAGCAACAGTTACCATACTATCTTCTGCCGATACTTCTTCATGAATATTTTGCATAGGAGTATGTACAATTTCACGAGCTAATGTAATCTTTAAATCTTGAAACCCTTGAAAACCGAGGTGCTTACATAAGCGGAATATCGTAGCTTCAGAACTATTCGTAACTTCAGCTAATTCTGTAATAGATTTATGTACAACATCTTGTGGATGTTTCAATATATGTTCGGCAATACTTCGCAATTTCGGTGATAAACCGTTTAACGAAGCCTGAATCTTTCCAATCCCACTTCTTGTACCTGGCATAGCATATCTTCCCCTTCCATTGTAGTTTTATTGTACCTAATTATAGAAAGAAGAAAAACCTTTATTTAGCACTACTATAAATTGAAACTTTAATCAGTGAGAGTATTGTACATCTCCCACTAATTATAAGCCCGCAAATAGCGGGATAAATTTTAAATACTCCTATGTATTCTGTCGTAACATGGGACATAATTATTCATACTTATTATTTCCCCCGTGCTTCACCGCATATAATGCAGCTTGCGTACGATCATCTACTTCCAATTTAGCTAAAACATTTGAAACGTGTGTTTTCACAGTCTGTTCTGTAATATGAAGCTCTGCTGCAATTTCTTTATTACTTCGCCCTTTCGCAATTTCACGAAGTACTTCTTGCTCTCTTTTTGTTAACATGGAAAAAGGGTTCTCTTTTTCTTTCTTAACTGCTGATCGTCCTAATAGTGCCGGTGTTACTTTCGGATGAAAATTCGCATTCCCTTCATGTACTGCGATAATTGAAGCTACAAGTTGCTCAGGTTGTACTTCTTTTAATTGATAACCATCTGCTCCAGCTTCCAGTGCTGGTAAAACATAATCTTGCTCTGAAAAACTGCTTAATATAAGTATCTTTATTGTTTTATCATATTGCTTTATCCGTTTTGTTGCTTCTATACCATCCATCTTCGGCATTGATAGATCCATTAATACTACATCTGGTCTTTCCGTTTGAATGAATGTTAATGCCTCTTCACCATTTTCTGCTTCCCCAACTATTTCAAATTCTTCTCTCGTTTTTAAAAAGAATACAAGTCCTCTTCGAACGATATGATGATCCTCAACTAGTAGTAATTTAATCTTCAATCTTCTTCTCCCCTTTAAACCGGCAATTGAATTTCAATTTTTGTACCCTTTTTCAGCTCAGTTTTTATTTGAAATGATCCCCTCATTAACTGAATACGTTCCTTCATACTTTTTAAACCGAGCGCTGACTCTCTTACGTGATCTTGTATAAATCCTATTCCGTTATCCTCTATGTAAAAATACAACTGGTTATTTTCTATTTTTAAAAGAACATTTACCTTTTCACATGAAGCATGTTTTTTACAATTATGTATTGCTTCTTGACTAATACGCCATAAAACTTCTTCTATTTCATCTCCAATTGAAACCATACCATCAATTCGAACTTCCACGTGGATCCCTAACAACTTTCCGTAATTTTTAATTGCTTCTGCTAAACCTTTCTCTAATCCTTCCGGTCTTAATTGCCAAATTAAAAGTGTCATTTCTTGTAATGCTTCCTGTGATAATTCTCCAATATAGCTCAACATCTCTTGCAAGTCTCTATCTTGCGTCATATTTAAAGTACCTTTTGCTGTTAGCATAATAGAAAATAACAATTGTTTTACTGAATCATGTAAATCACGTGCAAGTCGATTTCTTTCAGCTACCACTACGTATTTACGTTCTTTCTCTACTAACTGAATACGTTGTATTGTCGTTCCTATTTGAAATGCAATCGATTCTAATAATGCCAATTCTTCCTCTGAAAAGTGTGTTTTTTGAGGTGAGGCTACATTTAATAGACCAAACTTCTCCGATCCAGACCTAAGTGGAATCGTCGCATGATGCGTAACATCTTCTGTCTCTCCCCAATTACACTCAATCGCATCCTCTATTCGCTTACATTCAATAATATTTGTCGCTTTTTCCAATCTGCCATTCACAAAACGCTCTACACACCAGCAGTCCCCTTCACACATCGGCTTCTTCTCTTTCCATGTAAGAGCCGGTGGTAAGTTTTCATCTACAAGCATACGGTGCTTTCCACTTTCATCGATAAAGAATATCCACCCTGTTTGTAAATTCATAACTTGTAACAATGTATGTAACACTTTTTCTAACATGACTTGTAAGTCTGTTGCTTCATTTAATAATTCTGCAATTGCTTTTAATGCTTCTAAACGATGCATCTCTTTTTCTTCAAAGTTCATTTTCATCACCATCTATCATTATAACATTAAGAAATTTCTAAATTCTACAAATAAGAAAGAACTGAATTCCTTCAGTTCTTTCTTTAAATTAATCATTTTATTATTTTTCTATCCAATGTTGGAAGCTAGATTTTTGTTAACAAACTATTCTATTTTAGCTGTCCGATAAAGATTGTCCACCATGGTTATGCTGTAAACTTTCAGTAGTAACGACCATATTTGCTGCTGGCATTTGCACTTGATTCTTATGGAACATAGACATTAATTCAAACCTTACTTGTCTAGAAGTTTCAAAATAATCTTCTGGCTTTATTAAACCTGTAATACAAAATTCATATCCAACATATTTAAGGTTCGGGTTTAAATCTGTGACACCAACATATTTAAACGGCTCAACAGCTTCATCCTCTACTTTATAAAGACTCGAAGCCAATCTTTCATTACAATTAACACAAACTTCTTCTAACAATTCCTTAACTCTTGTAGGATCTTCCTGATAACTTACCGTAATCCGTTCAATTACGCGCATCCATCCTTTATTAAAATTTTGTATCGTCCTAATCTCTCCGTGTGGTATCGTAAGAAGTTTTCCTGACCATTCACGAATTTGCATAAAACGAATACTAATTTCCTCAATTGTTCCTGAATTTGTTCCGTTAAAAGTAACAAAATCGCCAACACGAAACTCTTTGTCCGCTAATCTCGCAAAGCCTAATATAACATCTTTTAACATCTGTTGTGCAGCAAAACCAATAACAACTCCCGCTATCCCTGCACCTGCAATGATACTTTTTATATCTACAAATTGGCTAATTAAATATATGATTAGACTGATGATAATGATATATCTAAAAATAGATCGAATCACACTTTGAATCGTTTGCTCTACCTCTTCATCAAAAAAGCTTGATTTCCTAAAAAACCAATCAATAATACGGTTGATTACAAAAGAGATAATGATTAAAACTAATGCAAATAGTAAAAATCTTAAAAGTAAAAACTCACGTACATAATTAAAAAATTCTTCAGTATACGTTAATAAACTCATCCATCCACACCCTTAACTAATGAAAATTTCATGAAAAACTAATTTATTGTCATACCTTTTGATTTCCTTAAAACTTGTTACACTTTCTTCTATAAATATACCCTTTTTCATTATCTAAAGGGAGATTACATTAGAATTTTTTTATACCCGACTTTATTTTATGACTGCGCTACATATCTCAAAAAAGGAAAATATTAACACAATACCAAATAGTTCATTTGTAAATATTTTGACTCGCGGGGGTTAACTAACAATGGGCTATATCGAAGAACTAAGAGAAGTTATTGGATCAAGACCACTCAATTTATCTGGCGTTGCTGTAGCTGTCTTCAATGAAAAAGAACAAATATTACTACAACAGAGACGAAGTGGTATTTGGGCTGTCCCTGGTGGATTCGTTGAACTTGGCGAATCAACGGAAGAAGCCGGAAGACGGGAAGTGCTTGAAGAAACAGGGATTGAAATAGGCTCTTTACAGTTAATAAGCGTATTTTCCGGAAAAGAATTTTTTGTAAAATTACCGAACGGAGATGAATTTTACCCTATAACAATCGCATATCTTTGCAAAGATATTACAGGTGGTACGTTAAAAGCTGATGGATTAGAATCATTACATGTACAATTTTTTGACTTAAATGGGTTACCAGAAAAAATTAGTCCGTTCATAAAAAAACTAATCGAGCGAAACCTCGTCTCAATTTAAACGAAAAAAGAGACCTTTTTAAAGGCCTCTTTTTTTCACTTCACTTCTGCATGTAAGCATGACTTAAAATGTCCAAGGGCAAATTCATGTCCTTGCTCATTAAAAGATGCAACCGCCTTTTCAAAAACAACAATTTTAAATCCTTTATTATAAGCGTCTACTGCTGTGTGAAGAACACAAATATCAGTACAAACACCTACAAGATGAACTTCTTCTATTCCTCTTTCTCTTAACTTCATCTCTAAGTTTGTTCCTGCAAATGCACTATATCGTGTTTTATCCATATAATATACATTCTCTGCATTTTTATATGTTTCGTACACATCTTGTAATTCACCAAACAAATCTCTTCCATTTGTACCAGCTATATTATGAGGCGGGAATAACTTTGATTCTGGATGATATACATCATTTTCATCGTGTTTATCGATTGCAAAGACAACATAATCCCCATTTTCAATATATTCTTTCGTTATATGGACAATTTCCTTCTCAATTTCTTGTCCTGGTTTCCCGCATGTTAAAGCACCTTTTTCAGCTACAAAATCATATGTATAATCAATATTAATAAGAGCTCGTTTCATAACCACTATCTCCCCTTCTCCTGTTTCACAGTAAACAATAGAAAATTTGTTATTACGACATCGTATGTACTATTCGACATTTCAAATGAAATACCTACATTTTTCATGTAAAACTTACCTTAACCTGAGTTTATCATATGATAGATAAACAATGGTAAAACAAATAGCTCCTATTAACAAATCATGAATTTGTTAATTGAGCGTAATTTGAGTCACCTCTTGGATCATAAACCAAATGACTGACATCGTTAAAATAATCAAGACGATACGAATACACCGATTCACATCTTCAGCCTCTTTCTCTATCATAGTAGAAACAAGTGATTTCTTCCTACTTAATCGTATTAGAAAACGAAACAAGTTATTCACTGTTACATCCTCTAGTATAAACAAAAAAGCACACTACTTTTTGAGTAATGTACTTTTTATTCTTCTTATGACGCTGGTTTTGTTTCGAATGTTGCTTGATTTAAACTAATAACCTTTCCTTTTGGATCATTGTTTTCATACTGAACTGCAGTAATCGTATGACTACCTGTCTCAAGTGTCTTTTCTTTTAATTGTACTGTTGTCTGTGTTGTACTAGTGACTTGATGTTTATCTGCATATACTTGATCTACAAATATAAATGTTTCTTTATCATTTTGAAAATTAGAAAGCTCTAATTCAACATGTTGAATTAAAGTATCCTTTTTGATGAATACAGTTGGTATATTGCCGTTTTCAGAAGTACCATCTGGTGTAATAACTTTTACTTTTCCTTCACCAACTGGTACTGCACCTTCAGGGAATACTACTATATTCTCATTACTTGCATTTACAACTCGTTCTTCCTGCTTTGATTGCGCATCCTCTTTTTCTTGTGGAGCACCGCAACCGGCTAATAACAATACAGACAATCCAGTGATTATGAATTTTTTCAAAATTCATCCCCCCTGTCATTTCATTATAATTTATTATACAAAAATAACTTTTAAATTTTAAGACTATTTTCAACACTTTCATGAACAAATAGAATCTTGCCCACGATTAATGTATCATACTTTCCTTAATAGAACATTAATTTTTTTTATGAAATAAATAGTAATTCCCTCTTATCTATCATTTTAGCCCAACAAATTAATTACATACCTGTCCAAAATAAAAAGACATTGTTCATTCAATGTCTTTTTATTTTAAGCTTTAAAAAACAAATGTTGTAATCTCATCTACTTCTTTTCTTGGAAGTTTCTTCGGCTTATCTTTCGGAAAACCGAGTGAAATAACCATATTTATTTGTTTTTCAGACTCAATTTGTAAATATTGTCGTAGTTCATCTTGAGCTAACAATACCGGTCCTGTCATTGGACAAGTACCCAGCCCTTTCGCATGTGCAGCCAACATTAAGTTTTGTGCCGCTAAACAGCTACTCTTAATTCCTTCTTCTTCCCAAACTGAATCTGGAACAAAAGCAATTGGATCAAATATCTTTTCGCGAAATTTTGATTCATATGGTGTTGCCAAACACACGATTAATACAGGTGCCTCTGAGAAAGCTGTTGCATATGGTCCAAATGAACGGGTAAGTAATTTCCCTGCTTTCTCTTCTCCGTTTTCTGCCGCTTTTGCCGCAAGTTTATGTAATGCATCCCAAGTCATTTGCTCAATTTCTTTAATTTTCTCTCGGTTCATAATGACCAAGAACTCCCAAGTTTGTGAGTTCGTATCACTCGGTGCATAACGAGCACAATCAATAATTTCTTTTATGTCACTAATGGATACTTCTTGTTCTGTGAACTTCCTAACACTTCGTCTACCGTGAATTACTTCTTTAAAATCTTCATAATTCATACATTAAATCCCCTTTTTACAACGTTTTCAAATCTTGTCCTATGTTTGAATTATATCATGAAAAAAAGCTGGAGGAATACCAGCTTTTTTCTTCAATATTAGTTCGTAACTTTAAATAAACGAATACTTTCTTCATATGCAACTTGGAGTTTCTTTGTAATTGGTCCTCTTTCGCCGGTTCTAAGCTGTTCATCACCTATTTGAACGACTGGGAATATTTCTAGTGGTGTCGCTGTAAAGAAGCACTCATCAGCCTCATATACTTCTTGTAGTGAAAATTCTCGTTCTTCTACTTCAATATGTAACTCTTTCGCTAATGTAATAACGAAGTGACGTGTAATGCCGTGTAGAATGAAGTTGTCAGCCGGATGTGTAATCAATTTATTATTCTTCACCATAAAGAAATTTGAATGACACCCTTCAGTTACAATTCCATCTCGTACTAATATCGCTTCTTGATAGCCTTGTTCGTTTATTTTATTTTTAATCATAATATTAGGTAGCAGATTTAAAGATTTTATATGACAAAACTTCCACCGTATATCCTCTTCTACCGTAACTTTTATTCCCAGTTCCATAGCAGCAATTGGTCTTGGAAACGAAACAATATTTGCAAAATATGTTGGTTGCATATTTGACTCATATACATGATTACGTGCTTGAGCACCTCTTGATATTTGCAAATATACATTCCCATCTTCTTGAAATTGATTTTTTTCAATCATTTGATGCAACTCTTCCACTAACTCCTCCTTAGTAAAAGGTGGAATTAGTTTTATTTCTTCCATAGAATTAAAGAATCGTTCCAAATGTAGATCTAATAAATGTGGCTTCCCATCATATAGTCTGAATACCTCGTATATACCATCACCAAATTGAAAGCCTCTCTCCTCTAATGGAATCATCGGCTGTTCTTCCTTCGTATTTACAATTCTTCCGTTAAACAAAATCCAATCTTTATGAGTAGCTTTCATTCATTCCCACTCCTTTATTCCATAATTGATTTAATTGTACAACTTATCCACACTCAAAAGAAGGAATTTTCTGTATTTTCACAAATAAAAAAGTACATCACCCATTTAAGGTGATGTACTCGACCATTCATTTACTTTAAAAAATATTTTTCAATATCATCTAACATAAGGTTTGCAGCTACAATACCACCTGCTGTATTCCAAATCACTTCATCTACTTCGAATACTTTATTATCTTTAGAAGCCTGTAACTGCTTAAAGAGCGGATCTTCTGTCCATTCTTTCGCTAACGTGTTTCCTTCATTATTCTTATCCGCATCTTTATCAGATGTGAAATAGAATAAGTAGTCCCCGTCCATATTTGGAATTTGTTCTTTTGTAATTCCTTTTATCGCAAATTCATCTTTATCTTGTAATGGTGGTCGTTTAAATCCAATATCATTTAATACAACGCCTGAGAATGAATTTTTTTGATAAATACGAACATCACCTGGGACGAAGCGAATAATTGAAACTTTAGAGTTAATTTTATCACCTAATTGTTCTTTTATTCCTGCAATACGCTTTTTATAATCATTAAGAGCATTTTGCCCTTCTTTTTCTTTATTTACAGCTTTTGTATAAAGCGTAAAGTTTTCTTTCCAATCACCGCGCAATGTTTCAGCATATACTGTTGGCGCGATTTCTTTTAACTGCTCGAATATTTTTTCGTGACGCATTTTATTTCCAATAATTAAATCCGGCTGAAGCTTCATTACTGCCTCTAAATTAATGTCACGCTCAGTTCCTACTACTTTCGTATCTTTTAACTCATTCGCTAAATGAGGATACCATTCATCCCCAGCTCGTGGTTTTGTCGTTCCAACTGGCGTTACTCCAACAGTTAAAAGTGCCTCAGCACCCTCATTCGTTAAAACAACAACTCTTTTTGGTGTACCATTTACTGTCGTTTCGCCCATTGCATGCTTTATACTATATGAACCTTTTGCCTTTACTGATGTATCTTTATCTTTCTTCTCTTCTTCTTTACCGCAACCTGCAATTATGACCATTAATAACATAATGCAAAGTATAAGAATATTTTTAGTGCGTGTCATAAATCCTCCTAGTTGAAAATGATTTTCATTAACATTTAAAGATTAATGTATATCTCATACATTGTCAATAGATATATCAGAAAACTTTTTCAATATATATAATTTCGACCTCATTTTTATTCAAAATATTTTTGTACTTATTTGCTATTCACTTTTTAACCGTAACATGTGAAACATAAACGGACATAAGAAAGTAATTGTAATTCCAGTCAATGCATAACGTACATAATACATATCAGGTATTACTTTTTTTAGTATGAGCTGTATCATTAACATGAAACTAAGGCCTAAAACTGTTTTTACTACTTGTATTTTAAAATTATTATTTTCATTCATTTTAATAAAGTGATTCTCTAACATGATACCAATCGTAGAACCTGTCAAAACTCCAAGTAATTTTAAATTATCTATTTGGTCAGTCATAAAATACATAATGAGTGAAACTGCCAATACAATTCGTTGTAACAATATAAATTTCCTATCACTTAATTCCTCTGTTACTTTCGTATATAAATAAACAACTATGACACTAATTAAAACGGCACCTATTATATCACTGAGCCAATGTACACGTAAATATAGACGAGAAGTAGCAACCAATATTATAAAAATAATTCCAATGATCCAAATGATTCTCTTTTTACATAACATCATAAAAGAGCCCCAAAATGTTGTCGCTAACTGGACGTGTGTACTTGGAAAAGAATAACCTGCAGCTGATTTTTCATATAAAGCCTGAATTCCTTCGTATGTATACGGTCGCGGGATTTTCATGAATTCTTTTACCACTATCCCTATATACCCAGAGAAACAAAGCATAACAATCATATGAAATGCTTTTCTTTTAGAAACGCACCAATATAAAATCGAAATAATGACTAAATACAACGTTTCATTTGCAATACTAGATATAAGTTTAAAAAGTATTGTAAGCACACTTCCCTCCACACTGGTCATCCATTCAAGAAATAAAATATCCAAATTAAACATAAAAAAAACGAAACCTCCCCAAAATTTAATCCTGCTATTTGTCAGCACTTAAGATAAACTAGTTGATTAACATTTCAAATTTATACACCTACTTACGTTACAGATTAAGAACATATAGTACCACATACTAATAATAGATAATATGTTAAATCATCTAATTATTTTTATAAATTTTAATGAAATTTTGAGCTTTATATACAAAAATATCTGTATCTTGTTATCCACTTATTTATATTCCATGTCAAATTGCACCTCGTTGTTTTTTGATATATGGAACTACTATTAAATAAATCAGCATACGTATAACTTTCAAAACCATTACAATTACAAATAAAAAAAACGCCTTATGTAAGGCGGTTTCTATCATTGTGCTTTAACCAATTTAAAATAAATATATACGATTGATAGTGAATATAACGTATGCAAAATAAAAGAAATAAAAGGGCTATTCCAGTGCTACTATACAGCAAACCGAACTTTAAAAAAATATTTAAAAGCGGTGGAAAGTTCGTTATGTTTTGTAATGTAATAAGCATACAAAATAAAAGGAAAAACACAGGGGCATATTGTAATTCATACGGCTTTCTTTTCTTATTCATTCTTTTTCGAATGAACATATGGATTAGCTCTGCTACTATAAAACACCCTCCAATTAATACAAGACCAGAAGTCATCGTCATATATCCACCTGCCTTATATTTATCTCGCACAACTACTCATCGTTATATTTTCTTCACATATATTCCATCTTCTTCATTAAAACCAAAGCTCTCTATGAAAGTTTTTGCTTGTTCTGTTAATTCCGTTTGTAATACCTTTATCTCTTTCACGTTTCTTTCTTTCATCATCGTTTCAAATGTAAAATACGTATTTGTCCCATAACCGTAACTTTGATAATCAAAGTGAATAATTAACTGCGATAAAATTGCACTCTCCTCTTGTACACTATAGTCTATTACACCAATATATGTATCATCAACTTTCACACAATACTGTACTTGATTCTCAGTTAAACTATGTGAGCGAAACATTTCTTTAACAACGCTTTCATTATCTACAGTTACTTTTTCAAACGTAATCATATGTTGTCCATCCTTTTACTATTATTGTATCAATAATACGTCCTATTTATGAAAAAAACCTTAAGACCATATGCGATCTTAAGGTTTTTCTAATTAAACTAAGCTATACGCACGTTTCGTTTCTTCATGGAACTTATTCGTATCGTATTTATGCTCAACATAAATTTGATGCCATACCATAAACGCAAGTACAGTCCAAATTTTACGGCTATAATCGCCTTTATCTGCACAATGTGCTTCCAGTAAGTTTAATACATACTGTTTGTCGATTAAATGCTCTGTTTTACTCTCGTTTATAATATTGATAGCCCAATCATGCATTTCGTCTTTTAACCAGTGACGAATTGGTACTGGGAATCCAAGTTTTTTACGATCTAATACGTGATCTGGAACGATTCCGCGTGCCGCTTCACGTAAAATAGCTTTCGTAGTTCCGTTAGCAATCTTAAATTCAGTTGGAATTTTAGATGCAACATCAAATACTTCTTTATCTAAGAACGGTACACGAAGTTCTAATGAGTTTGCCATTGTCATTTTATCAGCTTTTAATAAAATGTCACCGCGTAACCATGTGAACATGTCAATGTACTGCATTTTGCTTACATCATCATAATCTTTAATCTCGTTATACAATGGTTTCGTGATATCCATATAGTTAACACTTTCATTGTAATACTTCATTAATTCAACTTTCTCTTCTTCACGGAAGATTTTCGCGTTTCCATAGTAACGCTCTTCAATTGGCGTACATCCACGCTCTAGGAAGCTCTTTCCTTTAAATCCTTCTTTAAGAGCACCACTTAATGCTTTTAGAACGCTCTTACCTGGGCTAGGAATGTAAGAGAACATTTTTAGTGAGTTTGGCTCACGATAAATGTTATAACCACCAAATAGCTCGTCTGCACCTTCACCTGAAAGAACAACTGTTACATGCTTACGTGCTTCTTTTGCAACGAAGTACAATGGTACAGCTGCTGGATCTGCTAAAGGATCATCCATATGCCAAATGATTTTTGGGAACTCATCCATAAACTCTTTCGCTGAAATGAATACGTTATGGTTTTTAACGCCTAATTTCTCAGCAGTTTCTTTTGCAACATCAACTTCACTGAAACCACGTTGTTCAAAACCAATTGAGAATGTTAAAAGATTTGGATTCATTTCTCTTGCGATAGAAGCGATAATAGATGAATCGATACCACCAGATAAGAATGAACCTACTGGTACATCACTGCGCATATGCACTTTTACTGAATCATACAACACATCACGAATTGCTTGGATATGCTCCTCTTTCGTTGCGCTTGAAGCATTGAAATAAGGTTTCCAGTAGCGATGGATT
Organism: Bacillus sp. K2I17; assembly: GCF_002209985.1. Lineage (NCBI taxonomy): Bacteria > Bacillati > Bacillota > Bacilli > Caryophanales > Bacillaceae > Bacillus > Bacillus sp. K2I17. The sequence continues at coordinate 116,434 of NZ_NJGF01000012.1, read as the reverse complement.
TCCATCTCTTTACCGATTTCTTTTACGAAATAATGACCAGGCTCGATTTTATTAACATCAATTGTTAATGTTTCTGGCTCTGGACCATATTGGTACGTAAAGTAATGTTGTAGTGACGTTGGATTAACGCCTTTATCTTCCATCACATGCATAATACTTTTCTTCTCAGATGCGAAGAATGTAGTATCACCTTGTTGTGCGACGTATAAAGGTTTAATACCGAAGTGGTCACGTGCACCGAAAAGTTTCTTCTCTTCACGATCCCAAATCATAAATGCAAACATACCACGAAGATAGTCTACACATTTTTCTTTCATATGTGCATACAATGCAATGATAACTTCTGTATCAGATTGTGTTGCAAACGTTGCACCTTTTTCAAGTAACATTTCACGTAATTCTACATAGTTGTAAATTTCACCATTAAAAATAATTACATATCGATCATTTTCATAAGTTAGCGGCTGATGTCCTGCCTCTAAGTCAATGATGCTTAAACGGCGGAAGCCAAATTGTACATGTTCATCACGAAAATATCCTTCGTCATCTGGACCACGGTGGAAAATCATCGTGTTCATATTTTCAAATTGATGTTTTTCTGTTTCTGAAAACTCTCTAGGGTTTTCACATAAACATCCTACAAAACCACACATACTTCTTACCCTCTTTCAGTTTTCATTCTGTCTATATACTACTATATCAACCCTATTTATACTAGCATAATCAATTGAATATGGCGACCAAAAACTATAAAAAAATCACTCCATTTCACATTTTTAACAATTTTTTATGAAAACATGAAAACTAGGCAATCACCTTTCTCCGCTTTTGTCATATGATATTGCAAATTGATTTCTAGGAGGGAATACCATGAGTGAAGAAAAAAAAGACTCTTCTCGCCCACCGGTTCGCAATTATTTAAAGCAAATTGATGATTTCTTCGAGCAAACACCACTTCGCAATGTAATCGCTGATTTAAATCATTTTTTCCAAAAAGGAAATCGTTTATTAACATTCCCCGTAGATTTATATGAAGTTGGTGAAGAACTCGTTGTTACAGCTGAACTACCAGGTATACAAAAAGAACAAATTCAAATTGAAATACAAAGTGAATACTTAAAAGTCTCTGTAAAAGAAGAGATACTTGAAGAGGTCGAGGAAGAAACATCTCATAACTATTATCGCCGAGAACGTTCCATTTCAGAAGCATCAAGATTGATTAAATTACCGTACTCAATTAATAAAAAAGCAGCGAAAGCTTCGTATCAAAACGGCGTGTTAGAAATTCGGGCACCAAAACTTCCACAACAACATGACATTTTATCCATAGACTAATGTAAAAAAAGAAGGGTGCTATGCACCCTTCTTTTTAATCCACTAATCTCTTCATATCACGTATAATGTCTTCGTACGGCGTATTACTAATACCACTATACTTTTTCATTACTTTTCCGTTTTGATCAATTAAATAAAATGATGTACCATGTATAACTTGACCATCCTCAGGTTTATCTACAAGTGATTGGAAATTATCTTTTGAAAACTTTGTAATATCTTCTAATGAATAACCCGTTAATAAATTCCAGTTACTAGTATTCTCTGTAAACTTTTGAATGAAAGCCTTCAAATTCTCCGGCTTATCAAGGTCTGGATCTACACTAAACGAAACAAACTGAACGTCTAATTTCTCTTCTTTGGCCATCTTTTGCAGTTTTGCCATATTGGCAGTCATTGGCGGACAAACTGTTTGGCAATTTGTGAACATAAAATCAGCAACCCAAACTTTCCCTTTTAAATCTTTTGTACCAAATGACTTTCCATCTTGATTTGTAAATTGGAAAGTTTCTAAATCCCAATTCAATGGTTTACGAAGCTTTGAACCCGATCCACTACATCCAGCAAGTACAAAGAGACAAAATACAACCATAAGACCAATTATTTTTTGATAACGCTTCATTTATAAACCTCTTTTCTCTATCCTAAATTTAAATAGGTTATGTTTATCATAACAAAAGTTAACACTACGAGAAAATTATTTACTACATTTGTTCACGAAATCGTACGAATTTACGTATGTTACTTCTTTATTTTAAGCCAATTACTAGACAAAATTTATTTTTTACTATTATTTCTCTAAATAGAAGTTGCAAAACTAATTTTATTGTTACTTTTGTAAACGCATCCCCCTATTTTTTAACAATTCCTTAAACATTCATCCATGTTATACACTGTATTCCTTAACAACATTTCGGTACAATACAATTACAACGATTTTAAATGAGGTGATGTTCATGACAAAACGTTATGAAAACATGGATAATGTGAGTACAAAAAAATCAATTCGTTCCTTTATACGTTGGCGAAAAGAACGAAAACAAAATAAAAAGGATTTTTCTTTTTTAGTAGAACAATCACCTGTTAAGCAAAGTAAATTTCTACAAAACAACTTTGAAAAGACGTCTGTAACTTGGATTGGTCATTCCACATTCCTTATCCAAACGAATGGGCTGAATATATTAACAGATCCAGTATGGGCTACTAAATTAAAATTAGTTCCAAGACTTACTGAACCTGGTCTTTCTATACAAGAACTACCTAAAATTGATATTGTCCTCATTTCACACGGTCATTATGACCATTTAGATTTTTCAACGCTTCGCCAGCTAAATGATGATGTTTTATACCTTGTTCCTATTGGACTGAAAAAACTATTTACTCGCAAAAAATTTACTCGTGTAGAAGAGTATAATTGGTGGGAAAATACGATCATTAATGATGTTTCCTTTCACTTCGTACCGGCCCAGCACTGGACGAGAAGATCCTTATTTGATATGAATACATCTCACTGGGGGGGATGGATTATTAATAATGAACCAACGAAAGAAACCGTTTATTTTTGTGGTGACAGTGGCTATTTCCAAGGTTTCAAAGAAATTGGCAGACGCTTTTCAATTGATATTGCCCTTATGCCAATTGGCGCTTATGAACCAGAGTGGTTTATGAAAGTATCTCATGTTTCACCTGAAGAGGCAGTGCAAGCTTATTTAGATTTAAACGCTACACACTTTATACCGATGCATTACGGAGCTTTTGCCCTTGCCGATGAAACACCTCGCGAGGCAGTAACAAGGCTCCGAAATAATTGGAATTTACGTATGTTACCGTGGGAACAACTGCATGTACTCTTTTTAGGCCAAACTTTTACTTATAATAGCGCAACAAACGATAAGCAAGTAAATGAAAAAATTGAAACATTACACGTATAACGTAACTACTTATTTTCTATATCCAACATATACTATAGAAAATCATAAAGTAAAACTTTAATCAGTGGGTGTTTTCTATGAATAAATATTTACAGACTCGCTATATCATTAGCGGGAGTGCCTGTATAACCCTTCTTATTTCTTACTTTCTATTCACATAAAAAAGCTACTTGAAAATTCATTTCAAGTAGCTTTTTTATTACTCTGCTAAATACATAAATCCGATTGCACCCGGACCTGTATGAGTACTAATAATAGGCGTTGTAAAGAAAATTTCTGATTGAGCAAATCCACTCACTTTTTCAACAGCCGCTTTTACATTTTCAGCTAAAGGAATTGCTTTCGCATGCGGAATTGCAACAGCTTTTACAACTTTTCCAGCTGTATCTTCCTCAAATAACTTAGCTAACGTTTTTACAATTTGACCTTGGCTACGCACTTTCGTTACAGGGTTATAAACACCATCTTCAAGGCTAGCAATTGGCTTTATATTGAGTAGCGAACCGATAAACGCTTTTCCTTTACCGATACGCCCACCCTTCACTAAATTTTCTAATGTATCTACTACTACATATAAACGAGTATTCTTTCTCACTTCATCTACACGTTTTAAAATTTCTTCTAGTGAGCGTCCTTCATTTGCCATTTTTGCAGCTTCTATTACTTGATATGCTAAAGCATGTGTAATAAATTGAGAATCAACAACTGTTACTTTTGTTTCGGTCATTGATGCAGCACTATTGGCAGTTGCCACAGTACCACTCATTCCACTTGTCATATGAATGGAAAGTACTTCACTTCCATCTTCACCTAACTTGTCATACATTTCTACAAATGTACCCATTGCCGGTTGTGATGTTTTTGGTAATTCCTCTGATTTGATCATTTCTTCAATAAATTCATCAGGTTGTAAATCAACGCGATCTAAATATGTTTGTCCATTTACAGAGATTGATAATGGTAGCACATGAATGCCATACTTTTCGATTACATCCTGCGTTAAATCTGCAGTTGAATCTGTTACAATTTTAATTTTTTGCATATTATATTCTTCCCTTTCCAATACGCTCTCCTTGTTATTATACTAGCATTCCCTGTGCTTTCAACAATTTCGAACAAATTTCACCAAATTAATTATATTTTTATACCTAAAATGAAAAAGACAGAGTTTACTAACCCTGTCCATACTTTGTATCATGCATTTTTTTCAAGGGTATTTGTTTTATATACATTTAAATAATCATTCCACTTCAAACAATTTTGCAAATATTCACGGAAAGAATACGAAAATCTTGGGTGCTTTTGTTTTTGAATTTTTGCAATAAATAATTGAAGACGAGACTGAATTAGAAACGATAATGGATGCTGTGCCTGTAGGACAGGGATTTCGAATATTTTAATACAATCCCCTGTTGAATGAGTGAAATAAAAACTTTTCGTAATCACAATATCAATCCTCTTTTTCATTGGATTTTTGAACTTCCTCTACTTTACGCTGTAACACGTTGTTTAAAGTGGAGACTTCTATGAATACAAAAGTATCCTTAGTCAATCCCTGTAGTCCTTTTGGTTAGAAGATTTATACTCTATTCATCCTCCATCCTAAATATCCGATCAGACAGGAATCCCGCTATCCGTATATTGCTTAATAATTTTAGTATAAACTTAGCAAAGCGCAAAGTTTGTCTAAATTTTGGAGATTCTATAATTTTTTTCTTCTATATATTGTATACGTTTATGTCTAAAGTATAACAAATAAATAAAAAAAGTGCCTTTATAACGAGGCACTTTTCGACTGTATTTCTTCTTCTCTTTTCTTTTTCCGCTTACTGACAATCTTTGATAAAGCGATACTAATTTCATAAATACAAATAAGCGGTACCGCTACTAAACTATGTGATAAAAAATCCGGCGGTGATATACACGATGCAATGATAATCAATGCTACGTAAGCATACCTTCTTATTTTTATTAGCAATTCCGCCGTTAACAGTCCAATACTCGTTAAAAACATGACAACTACAGGTAATTCAAAAATTACAGCAAATGGAACTGTTAAATTAAGAACAAAATGAAAATACTTTTCTGTCGTAAACATCGTATTAAACATTTCATTACCTATCGTAGTTAAAAAATGAAATAAAAACGGCATTACAACGAAATATCCAAAACATAAACCTGCAATAAATAATATAGACAATACCGGTATATACATTACTGTCATTTTTTGTTCATTTGGATGTAAACCCGGTTTTACAAATAACCAAATTTGTATAGCAGCAAAAGGAATTGTACAAACGATAGCAAATACTGTAGCAATCGAGAAAAAAATCCATAATACATCACTTGGACCGAGAACAGTTAATTTCATTGGTAAATCTTTTACTAACCAAAAATAAATATCCTTCGTAAAAGTAAATCCGATAATTAAAAATAGGACAAAGGATAGTACTGTATATATTACTCGTTTGCGAAGCTCAACAATATGTTCTACTACGCTCATTTCCCGATCTTCCATCTCGTTCACCACACTTTATTTATCCATTTCGAGGAAAATTCATTACATTTTTTCTTTCTTTTCCTTCTCTTGAAATGCATCATCAGTCAATTCTTTCGTTGATTTTTTGAATTCTTTTAACGTTTCCCCTAAAGCCTTTCCGATTTCCGGCAATTTTTTCGGCCCAAACAAAATGAGTACAGCTACTAAAATTAAAATTAATCCTGGAAAGCCAATATTTGAAAACATTTCTCCATCCCCTTTATTAGTAGATTCCTTGTCCTACTATTGCATAATTTTATTTTGTCAAAAAAGTTTGAAAACGTCAACAAATCCATTGCCTTTTGTCAAAAAAATTCAAAAATATAATCAATTATACAAATTTCATTTTCTATTGCCCTTGTGTATGATATGGTAAGGGAAGTGACATATTATTTTATGATAGTAGAAAGGATTTGCATTATGACTGAAAAAATGACACGAATGACACATTTTGTGAAAGAAGAAATTGCAAATGCAATTACACATGGTATCGGTGCCATTTTAAGCATCCCTGCCTTAATTATATTAATTATTCATGCCTCTAAGCATGGTACCGCATCTGCTGTAGTTGCATTTACGGTTTATGGTGTAAGCATGTTTTTACTGTACTTGTTTTCGACCTTGTTACATAGCATTCATCATCCAAAAGTAGAAAAATTATTTACTATACTAGATCACTCAGCCATTTATTTATTAATCGCTGGCACATATACTCCTTTTTTACTTATTACGCTTCGCGGACCATTAGGCTGGACGTTACTCGCTATTATATGGACACTAGCACTCGGAGGTATCATCTTCAAAATTTTCTTTGTACGTCGCTTTATTAAGGCATCAACATTATGTTATATCATAATGGGATGGATCATAATCGTTGCTATTAAACCACTTTATGAAAATCTAACTGGACATGGTTTTTCACTACTTTTAGCAGGCGGAATTTTATATTCTGTAGGGGCTATATTCTTCCTTTGGGAAAAGTTACCTTTCAATCATGCCATTTGGCATCTTTTCGTTTTAGGTGGTAGTGCGATGATGTTCTTCTGCGTACTCTTTTATGTCTTACCTACAGCATAAAAAAAGGTTTCAGCTTATATTAAGCTGAAACCTTTTTTTATTACTTATGTAATTGTGATGCGATAACATCCTGTGTATGCTTCGTTAATTCTTTAATATCCATATTCGCATACTCTTCAGCTGTAATCGGCTTAGAAATTGTTACTGTTGCATAAGCTGGTTTCATACGGTTTCCATTCGCTTCAAACATTTTATATGTCCCATCTAATGTTACAGGTAAGATTGCTACACCAGATTTTACTGCAAGGTGAAAACTCCCAGCCTTAAACTCTCCAATTTCGCCACCCTTACTTCTCGTCCCTTCTGGGAAGATTACGATTGAATGCCCGTTCTTTAACAGCCCAATTCCATCTTTAATCGCTTGAAGAGATTGACGACGATCATTACGAACCATAAATACACAATTCATAAGTTCCATCCAAGTTGGTACAACTGGAAACTTCTTAATCTCTGCTTTTGAAACAAATCCAATTGGTTTATTTAAGTAACCTAGTAAAACAGGAATATCCATATTACTCTGATGATTACTTACAACTAGTACCGGCTTATCTTTTGGAACATTTTCCAGTCCCTTTACTTCAACTGTCCCACCAGCTACACGTACCATTTTCTTACCAAACCAATTTGTCGTTTTATACACAACATTATCTTTTTCTTGTGGCGACATCGTATTTACTTGTCTTTTCAGACGCCACATTCTCGGTGTAATCGCAATTACGATTAAAATTAAATAAAAGATTTTAAAAAACGTTTGAATCATACAGAACCCCCACCTATTATCATTCCGACCTTCATTATACTAGACAAACGAAGGAAAAAGAAGAAAAAATGTCCAAACAGCAAGTGCTTGGACATTTTCAAGTATTCTATATTAGAAACGTTTTGCTAATTCACGAGCATTAGCAATTGCTGCTTCTTTAATTTCTGGTGCTTTTTCAGGGTTTGCATTCATACCTTCAACTGCAATGTATTCAGTTTCATTTACACCAATGAATCCTAATACTGTTTTTAAGTGATTGCGGCCGAAGTCTACAGCTGCGTATGCTCCTTCAGAATAAACGCCACCTGTTGCTTGAATGTGAAGTGCTTTTTTGCCTTCTAATAAGCCAACTGGGCCATTTTCAGTATACTTGAATGTTTTACCTGCGATTGCTAAGTTATCTAAGTATGCTTTTACTACTGGTGGATAGCTAAAGTTCCACATTGGAGTTACGAATACATAACGATCCGCATGCATAAATGTTTCTAAGTTTGTGTTCATTGCTGCAACTTTTTGTTGTTGAACTTCAGTTAAAGTTTCAAAGCCTTCACCTGCTGCAAATTTACCCCAAGCAGCAAATACATCCGCATCGATTGCTGGTACTGTAGTGTTGAATAAATCAATTGTTACAACTTCGTCTTGTGGATGTTCGTTTTTATAAGCTTCGATGAAAGCTTCTCCTACTGCCATTCCGAAAGAACCTTCTGCTGAATTTGGATTTGCTGTAATAAATAGTACTTTTGTCATTGTATTCTCTCCCTTTTACACATCTTATCTTTAATTTGAGATTTATAATTCGAAAGTAAATAACTTACCTTATGTAAGTATAATACAAAAAGTTATGTTCAATGTCAATAAAAAATAGCTACTTTTTTTTCGTAAGTTAATAAACACTATCTTTTCAATATGTTTTTGGTGAAACAAAAAACTACCTCCACATTCCATGGAGATAGTCTTCATCATTTTCTATTTTTGAAACACATGTTTCACTTTTTCAGCTGGAATATTACTTCCGCCTCTACCTTTTACATCTTCAATCATCATTGTAATGACCATATCTGGTGAATTTAAATCAAATGCAGCGAACCAGCCTAGTTCTTTTCCTTCGGCCTCTTTTGATACTTTTAATTCCGCTGTACCTGTTTTTCCAGCAAGAGTCATTCCATCAATTTTAGCAATTTTCCCAGTACCATCTGGATCATTAATTACTTTCGTCATAGCAGTTTTTAATATATCCTGATTTCCTTTTGAAATGACATTCTCTTTCCAAACTTTCGGTTGCTTATCTGTTTTAATAATATATGGAGAAGGTATGTTTCCCTCATTAACAATTGGTGCGTACGTTAACGCTAGATGGAGTGGCGTCATTAATACTTGCCCTTGTCCATAACCTGTGTCTGCCATTTGAATATCATTTTTAATACCACCATTTGCGATTTTAGAAGCTGGGAATCCATATTCAATTGGTAATTTCTCATCGAATCCGAACTTTTTCGCTTCACTCATAAATTTATCTTTTCCGATTTTCAAAGCCTCTTGTGCGAAATAAATATTATCCGAGTATTTCATTGCCTTATCAAAATCAATTGGATTTGCATCTTTTACACGTGTTACATAATAATTACCCCAAGAAGAATCTTTCGTCCATTTTAATCCTTCAATTTTTAACTCTTCTTTTGGATCAATTGTTTTCGTTTCAAGACCGATTGCAGCTGTAATCGGCTTAAATACAGATCCTGGAACTGATAATTGTGTAAATCGATTCGTCATCGGTTTTTTCGGATCATTATATACCGCATCACGTTGCGCTTTTGACGCCCCTCTTGTAAGGGTATTTGGGTTATAAGCTGGTGTGCTCACTAGTGCAAGTGTTTCTCCAGTCTTTGGATTAATTGCTGCACTTGACCCTACCTCATTTTTCATTTCATTATAAATTTCGCTTTGAACTGCACTGTCAATCGTTAAAGTTACATTTTCTCCATCAACAGCATCTGTTTTTGCTAAATTTTTAATTTCTTTCCCTTGTGCATCTTCTATGAAGACACGGCCGCCTTTTTTACCGCGTAGCTTTTCTTCCAGTACTTGCTCTAAACCAGCTTTACCTACTGGATCATCTGCTTGATAGCCTTTTTTTTGTAGCGTTTTTAAATCTTCAGCATTCACTTTTCCAATATAGCCAGTAAGATGTGCTGCTTCTTCTCCTAATGGATATGAACGAATATTGACTGGTTTTGTTGCAACACCCGGTAAATCTATGTACGTATTTTGTGTTGCTCCTTCAGGCAATATTCCCATTGGTACAAGGTAATTTGGTTTTACCCATTTAGCTGCTAGTTTTTGATCAATTTCTTCTACAGACATATTTAGCAACTTCGCTACCGTTTCTTTCGTTTGCGGAGCAGCATCCCCTAACTGTTCAGGAATCAATCCGATTTCAGAAGCTTTACCATTTACCGCAAGATATTTACCATTGCGGTCATATATTTCTCCACGTTTTGGCTCTGTCGTTTGCATGCGCACTTTACTATCTTTTGTCATCCCTGGGAAGATAAAATCAGGAGTCCAATCTATTTTCCAAGATTCTTTATCTCCATCTTTTTCTTTCACCATTTTTGCTTCATGACCAAAAGTGATTTTACCGCCAACTGTATCCATACTTACTTTAAAAGGAACAGGACCTTCATCTTTTTTATCTTCTTTTACTTCCCCTGTTTCTACTTTTAAATCTTTCACTTCAATGCCAGCATAAATTTTTTCATATTTCTCAGTGAAATCTTTCTTTGAAATATCTTTTTTTGCCTTTTCTGATAATTGATCATACATTTCTGCAAATTTTTGTTTATTCCATGCTTTTGCATATGTATCAAACGCTTCTTGTGGTTTTTCTTCTTTACCACATCCAACTAACATGAATGTTAAGCAAAGAAAAAGAATCCCCCATATCTTTCTCAATCGATTCTCCTCCTCTTTCTACATCAATACTTTAGAAAATATTAGCATTTTTACATGCTACCATTCATTATAGCACTATCGAATCTCATCTATAAACCTATATTGATGGATACAAATAAAAAGATTGATGCGAATATTCACATCAACCTCTATTATTATTGTTGCTTTTCATATACATGATAATAGTACGTATACGGATTTTTTTCATCCGTTAACCCTTTTTCAACAAAAATTTCTTTCCAATTTGCCATATCGATTTCTGGGAAGAATGTATCTCCTTCAAATGCATGATGAATTTTTGTTATATATAACTTGTCTACGTATGGTAAAAAGAGATCATAAATTTGCGCTCCGCCAAAAATAAAAATCTCTTCTTCATTTTTGCATAGCTCAAACACTTCTTCTACAGAATGTGCTACTTCACAACCTTCAACATGATACCCTTCATTACGAGTTACAATGATATTACGTCTTCCAGGCAGTGGTCTACCAATCGCTTCATAGTTTTTTCTTCCCATAATAAGCGAATGACCCATCGTTGTTTTCTTTACATATTGTAATTCACTCGGTAAACGCCAAGGTAAATTATTATCTTTACCAATTACTCTATTCTCGTCCATTGCGACCATAAATGAAACTATCATCTTTTCATCTCCTCTACAATTACACTGCAACCGGTGCTTTAATTGCTGGGTGTGGATCATATCCTTCAATCGTTAAATCTTCCATTTCAAATTCAAACACAGATTTCACATCTGGATTTAATGCAAGTTTTGGGAACGGACGTGCTTCACGTGCCAATTGCTTTTCCACTTGCTCAAAATGATTCGTATAAATGTGTGCATCTCCAATTGTATGAACAAATTCTCCCACTTCAAGTCCGCATTCATGTGCAATTAAATGTGTTAGTAGTGAGTAACTTGCAATGTTAAATGGAATTCCAAGGAATATGTCACCACTTCTTTGATATAACTGACAAGAAAGTTTGCCATCCGCTACATAAAACTGGAATAGCGTATGACAAGGTGGTAATGCCATACTTGGTACATCTTCAGGATTCCAGGCAGAAACAATTAGGCGACGGGAGTCTGGCGTTTTTTTAATCATTTCAATTACATCTTTTAATTGATCAAGCGTCTCACCAGCTGTCGTTTTCCAGGCACGCCACTGCTTTCCGTATACATCTCCTAAATAACCATATTTATTCGAGAAATCATCATCTTCTAAAACGTTCTTTTTAAACAATTCCATTTGCTCATCGTACTGCACTTTAAATTCCTCATCTTGTTGTGAGCGAAGACCGAAATCAGTCATATCAGGACCAGTATACTCATCGCTTTCTACCCAGCTCTTAAATGCCCATTCATTCCAAATATTATTATTATGCTGCAATAAATAACGAATATTTGTATCACCTTTCATAAACCAAAGCAGTTCACTTGCTACAAGGCGAAACGGCACTCTCTTTGTCGTTAATAAAGGAAAACCTTTACTTAGATCAAAACGCATTTGATATCCAAATACAGATACAGTGCCTGTCCCTGTACGATCTTCTTTCTTCGTACCATGCTCCATTACATGGCGGCATAAATTTAAGTATTCATATTCAGCATGTTTCATATGTAGTAAAACCTTCTTTCAATCTTATATGAAATTTATCATAACATGAAAAACAGTGAATTAAATAATCCTAATGAATAAAAATATATTTCTATATAAACAGAATTCTACTTCAATATATTTTTACAAAATGTAAATTTATAATCACCTGATCCTAAATCCCTTCCAACGTCATGTTCTGCTTTCCATTTTGTTTCGTCTATCCGTAATGTAGCGCTTGTATTAGCTGGTACAGAAATATATAAAAAGGCTTGTTCCTTTTCTACACGCCACTCAATCTTAATTTCTCCATAAGCTGTCTCACGTTTTACTTTAACCCATTCTATATTCGAATCAAAATGTGGTTGTACATAAAAATGTTTATATGCAGTTTTTGTCTCATCCATTTCTAATCCAATAATATATCGGTATATCCATTCAACAATAGAGCCATATGCGTAATGATTATAAGAATTCATGCTATCATTCCAAAGTGTTCCATCCTCTTTCACGCCATCCCAATGTTCCCAAATCGTTGTGGCACCTTTTTTCACTTGGTATAACCATGATGGATAATCTTCATAAAATAGAAGCTTACAAGCAAGGTCATGCCGGTTAAACTTGCTTAATATTAAATTCAAATACGGTGTTCCTATAAAACCTGTTGTTAAATGATTTTTATTTTCTTTTAATAGCTCAATTAAGCGATTAAATACTTTCTCATTCACATCATCTTTCACTAGTTCAAAAAGAAGTACTAATATGTGAGCTGTTTGTGTATTTGAAATTAACCTACCATTTGGTGTAACGAATTCATTTTGAAATGCTTGAACAATATTCCCATGTAACTCTGCATATAATTTAGCATCTGTATTTTCACCTAAAATCTCAGCAATCCTTCGTAAAAGCGATGTAGAATAGGCATAATAAGCTGTCGCAATAAAATGCTTGTCTGTTCCGCCTTCATATACATCTGGTTTCGTATCTAATGCGAGCCAATCCCCTAAATGATAGCCTGTATCCCATAAATACTCGTTCTCACCTTGTGAACGTATGTAATCTATATACTTCTTCATACTGTCATATTGTTCTTTTAAAATCGATACATCTCCGTAATGTAAATAATGAACCCACGGGCATATAATTGCTGCATCGCCCCAACCACCAGAAGTATGTAAATCAAAATCCGCTCTTTTCCCAAAAGCATCTGGAATAACTAAAGGCACAGCTCCATTAACATTTTGATCTAATGATAAATCTTGGAGCCACTTTTTAAAGAATAATTGTACATTCATAATTTGCGTAGCTGTCCCAATGAACATTTGTGCATCTCCGGTCCATCCAAGTCGATCATCTCGCTGCGGACAATCTGTTGGCACATCAAAAAAGTTCCCTCTTTGAGACCATTCCACATTATGATGAAGTTGATTGATTAATGGATTAGACGTTTCAAATTCAGTCGCTTTTTCCATATCCGTATGTAATACAACCCCTTCAAAATCTGCTATTTGAGGTGGCTGGGTTAATCCACTTATTTTCACATACCTAAAGCCTTGATATGTAAAATGAGGTTCAAACGTTTCCTCTTCTTCTCCTTTTGCTATATACACTATTTTTTGTTTTGCCTTTCGGAGATTTCCGGTGTAAAAACTACCGTCTTTATTCAATATTTCAGCATGATGCAATTCTATCTTTTGGCCAATATAAACATGACGGACTGTAAATTGAACCCAACCTACCATATTTTGCCCCATATCAATGAGCCATTCGTGATTCGGTAGTTTTGAAATAGAAATCGGTTTAATAATTTTCATTTTACGAATTGCTTCGTTTTCTTGCGCAACAATTATTTGTTTGGAATGCTCAATTACTTCAACATCTTCTAGCCCTTGCCTACTTTCTTCTATCCTAGCGTCGTAAACCTCCCCTTCATAAATTTCTGAATACAAAATTGGGCTTGGAGTTACCTTCCATGTTTCGTCTGTTACAATTTTTTCTTTCGTTCCATCTTCATACGTTATATGTACTTGAGCAATTATCACACGTCTTCTACCGTAATAATTACGTACATGATGCATGGTAAGTGGTCCCTTATACCATCCATTACCTAGCAGAACCGAAATAGTATTGTGCTCACCCTTTAATAAATGCGTTATATCATACGTTTGATACAGTACTCTCTTATCATAACTTGTCCATCCAGGGGTAAAATAACAATCTCCAATGCGCTCTCCATTTATAGAAACCTCGTATAATCCTAAACTTGTGATATATAAACGCGCTTTTTTAACTACTTTTTTAATAGTAAAATTTTTATTAAAGGACATAACTTGCGCTCGTTCTTTTTTCGCGGCAATCCAGTTCCCGCTCCAGTTATCTTGCCCTTGTAATCCAGTCTCCCAAAATGCTACTTCTGACCACGATGATTCTTCTCCGTAATTATCCCATACCTTTACCCGATAAAAATAACGCGTTTCCGCTCTGTATGAAAATGAATTGATTGGTATATGTAAACTTTGATCTGTTTCTACTTTTCGCGAATCAAACATTATAATTTCAAAATCTCTATCTTTCGCAACCTGCAATTGATAAGCAAGTTGTTTTACATTTCGGTTACTCGACTCAAGCAGCCAACTCATTTTAACAACTTTTGAATCTATACCTATCGGATTTTTTTTATTGTCGCAAAGCACTCTCTTTATTGTTAGCACACTTCTTCACCATCTTTTCTATATCTTAATTTAAATTAATTATAATAAAATTAAAATTCTAAATAAATAATAACTTTATTCATTCTTACAAAATTATTAACTTTCCAAATTTATAAAGGTTTTCATTTTCTATTACCGAAAGTATAGTGCGGTAGGATAAAATTTATATTTGGAGGTTAGAAGTATGTCTAAAATTGAAACTCCTGTTATGACTTCTTTACAAACAACGGTTGAAAAAATGATGAAGGATTTAAATGTTCCTGGCACTGCTATAGCTGTTATAAAAGATGGTGAAGTCATTATTTCAGAAGGATTTGGCTATCGTAATATAGAGACAAAAGAGGCTGTTACACCGAATACTCGGTTCGCAATCGGTTCCTCAACGAAAGCTTTTGGTACACTTTCATTAAGCTTGTTAGCACAACAAAATAAGTTTAATTGGGATACTCCTGTCCAGACTTATATACCTAACTTCTCTTTATCTGAACTACTTGCTAGCTCACAAGTTACCGGACGAGATTTAGCTTCTCATCGAACTGGTGTAAGCCGTCATGAGGCTCTTTGGTATAGCTCTTCCTTATCTCGAAAAGATCTCGTTGAAAAAATAAAATATTTACCACTTGATGCTCCGTTTCGTACAGCATTTCTTTATAACAACTTAATGTATGCGACAATTAGTTATATTGTAGAAAACATTACGAATCAAACATGGGAACAATATGTTGCAGAACATATTTTAGAGCCTTTAAATATGGATCAAACAAACTTCTCTGTTACAGACTCACAAAATACAGATGATTATGCATTACCTTACGTTGAAAATGACGGTAAACTAAAAGAAGTTCCATTCCATAACATCGATACAGTCGGCGCTGCTGGGTGTATTAATTCTACAATTGAAGATATGGCAAATTGGGTCCTTCTTCACTTAAACGAAGGGAAATTTGGAGATCATGAATTAATCTCCTCTGAATTATTACAACAAATGTATACACCACATAATTCCATTCCAGATCAACCAGTTTTATCACTTCCGGAATCTCCATTAAATAGTTACGGTCTTGGTTGGTTTATTAGCGCTTACCGTGGTAATAAGGTAATTCATCATGGCGGTAATATTGATGGGTTTTCAGCACTTGTTTCATTCATACCAACAGAAAACATAGGCCTTGTTATTTTAACGAATGCTGGAGGCACATTACTACCTACTTATCTCGCTAATCAAATTTATGACGAACTACTTGAAGTAGAATCCATTGATTGGCATAAACGTGCTGTAGAAGATACTGAAAAAATGAAGGAAATGATGAAAGAAGCAACTGAATCCATTCCTGAACAAATTGAAGGGACTACACCTTCTCACAGGTTAGAGGATTATACCGGTACTTTCGAGCATCCTGCATATGGAACATTACAAGTATACAAACGAGATGATTCGTTATATGTACAATTTATGGAGATGGATATTCAATTAGCTCATCATCATTACGACATCTTCTCTGCAAAAGTTGATTTATTCCAAATGAAAATGAGTTTATTATTCGCTTATGAAATGAATGTAAGTGGTGAATTCCCATCCCTTCAGTTACATGTACCAGCTATGTTAAGTACGCAGCCGCTTGTATTTAAGAAAATTAAATAAATATTTTAATAGAGGGAAGATAACACTTCCCTCTATTCCCCTTTTCTCTATGCAAAAAAAGGATAATACGTAAAGGATACAGAATTCTATTATTCAACTAATTAAATTACCAGGAGGAAAAGCTGTGTATACAGAAATTTTCAAAGAAATTGTTTCGATCACTCATCACGATTATTCAGGTTGTATAGATAAGAAAGGATGGGACGATCCTACTACATATTTACAGACAGTCGAGAAACTAGAGAAACAAGGAGAACTAACACCAATACAATTTACTGAAATTGTACGTGATTACTTACTAGACTTTAAAGATAATCATATGTTTTTCAAAATGAACTCTAACAATCAACCACTTAACAGTGCTGGCTTCCAAGTGAAAAGATACGAAGACCGCCTATATATTACATCCACTTCACAAGAAATAAGAGTGAAAAAAGGGCAGTCTATTCTAGCATTAGATAATATGAAAATCCCTGAGTTAATAATAAAATATAGGAAATATTTAAATGCGAATACATATGAACGTGAAAAATGGGATTATGTTTTATTACAATCATCAACTTGTACACTTATAAATGAAGATGGCGTAATCGAAACCATTACTTTACAAAAGTATAAACAAAATGAATACACGCCTATTTATTCATTTAAACAGCATAATAAAGACACACTCTTAATTACTTTGACTGATTTCGCAAATACTGAAGCGATTAATAAATTATTAGACTCACACAAAAATGAGCTTAATTCTTTTCCGAACTTAATTATTGATGTGCGTTTGAATCGTGGTGGAAGTGATGATGCATTTTTTAAATTACTTCCTTACTTATTCGAAGACAAAGAGATCTCCCTTTTAGATCCTTCAGATACAATGCAATTAAATCATACAGAACGAAACTTTCATTTACGTATGAAAGACATCAAAATGGAAGATTACGATTCTTTAGACGAACTTTCCAAATTATTCACTGATATATTTATTCAAGATTTAAAAAAGAATTATAAAAAAGGATTCGTTACATTTGATACTTCTGAGTTACCAAAAGAACTTCAATCATTAAAAATACACGGGAGAAAATCACCTAATAGAGTAGTTATATTAACAGATGTTACATGTGGAAGTTCTGGTGATTCTTTTGTAGAAGTTGCAAAAAAATCATTGAAAGTAAAAGTAATAGGTCGTCCTACTGCTGGTTTAAATGATTATTCTAATTTAGCGGTAATGGAATGGGCTGATACATTCGCACTTTACTACCCTACTTCACGGCTCTCTATTATAGATAAAGGCGAAGGAATGTCCGGAATTGGTATACAGCCGCATATACATATCCCGTGGACTCCGGAACATATACAAGAAGATGTTGATTTAAAATTAGCATTACAACTGCTTCAAAACGAAGAATGGTAAAAAATAAAGGTAGATGTGAATCACACCTACCTTTTCTATTTCATCTTAATCTTCTCTGGTTGAAACCAAATTGGCTTTAATGACTCAAAGTCTTTATGATCTTCTAAAACGATAGTAAGACGCTCTAACGTATCCTCTAACATATGTGGTGCTGCTCGTAAGGACCACACAACTGATGAGAAAACTGTCATGCCAACGTACACCGCATATAAGTTCCAGAACTCCTCTGGTATTCCCCCATTAAAGTAGCCTTCTATTTGTCCGATTGAATACGGAATACTAATGTCTCTTGCAAATAGTGCAATTTTTACGAAATCATGAAGTGGGTCACCCCAATCATAACCATTAAAATCAACAACACCTACATATTTCGCATCACGTACAATTATATTCTCTAAATGAAAATCATCGTGTTGAAATCGATTTGGGCGGTTCTTTAAATA
Source organism: Bacillus sp. K2I17 (assembly GCF_002209985.1). Taxonomy (NCBI): domain Bacteria; kingdom Bacillati; phylum Bacillota; class Bacilli; order Caryophanales; family Bacillaceae; genus Bacillus; species Bacillus sp. K2I17. Next base: position 98,037 of record NZ_NJGF01000012.1, on the reverse strand, counting down.
TATTCCATTTTCGTCTATAAACTTTATGATTTTATCATCATTTTTTATTTTTATTCCACATGTTTTATATGCCTCTACATATTTTTGATTTTTTTCCATTGCTCTTTCATACCATGGAAGGATATCCTTAGGAGCTTCATATGTATGCATTTTTGCTAAATCTTTTCCTGCTTCTATACCAATATCATATTGTTCTTTTGGTGTATATGTAGGCAATAGTTTCTTCGCATCTTCCCCTTCTAAATATGAAAAAATACCATAGCATAAATCTTCCTCTGCCAATAAACCCATTTCAATTGGTTTTTGAGCTTGCACACTACGTTTTTGCATTTCATTTAAAATTTGAAACTCTATTTTCTTTCTTTCATACTCTTTTATATCGCCTGTCCGTAATAAATATTTTTCATTATTCGCTTTCGTAATGATATATTTCTTATCAGGTGAGAAACCTTTAGAAATTTCTTCAATATTAACTGCATCTTTTACTATCTGTATATTGTTTTGCCATGCTGTAATTGTTTTCATTTTTATTCCCCTTACATTTCTACATTTGGTGTATACGCTACTTCTACAATAAACCCATTCGGATCTTAAAAAGAAATGGACTCCTCTAAATCCAATACCCAAAATTCAATATGATGAATAGCTGATTGAAGTGTATTCATATTAAGAATATGCCCCTTGTACTATTTGCACAATTTCCATTGGTGTATTGACCATGTAATCTGGTGCATCTTTTTTCACTGTTTCAATAACATCATATCCCCAAGATACCCATATTACATTCACCCCAGCCTTTTTACACGCTGCTACGTCTCGCTGTTCGTCACCGACGTATAACATATCTTTCTCTGTTATTTTTTTCGATTTTAAAAATCTTTTTATCATTTTATCTTTACCGAACAAATTTTTAGAACAATATACCTCTTGTATATTTTCTATATCATTATTGTGTAAAAATGCCCGAATATGCTCTTCTGAGTTAGAAGATATAACGGCAATTCCGTATCCTTTTTTATGCAGTTCATCTAATACATCCTTCATCCCATGAAACAAAATAAGATCTTTTATAGCGGGTTGATACAATTTATAAAACTCCAGCGCTAATATCGGTAGTTTATACAATGGTACATCAAGTTGTTTACATCTCTCTGGCATCGTTAATTTACGTAAATACTCAATTTCTTCTTCCCTTACCGTTTTATATCCGTGCTTTTCAGCAATTTGATTATAAATTGGTACAAATATATTTTGTGAATCTACTAATGTGCCATCAAAGTCAAAAACAATATATTTTTGCATCCCCATACTCCCTTTGCTTCTTTTTCTAAACCTATCTTATTCAACACCGTAGTTGTCTAAACCTTCTATATACATAAAAAAGAACAAGATTTTCTCTTGTTCTTTTTAAGAAAGCCACTTTGGCGGTATATTCGTATTCCAATAAATATTCCCTAATTCATGGTGTCCTGAGTACCCATCATCAAAACGGTGATAGTGGAAATTAAAATAATAACCATCTTGCGGTGGATGATCTCTTCTTACATGAAATCGCAATAAGTCATTTCCTGATTTCGTGTCATACACATGAAAAATCTTTTCATTATTTCCGCCAGCTGGTCTTTGAGAAATCGCTAATGATTGCAATGACTCCTCTGGCACATCACTTGCAAGCTCAGCAATTGCCTCTTCAATTTTCGGTAATATTACATCTTTAAACTCATCTTCAATTACTGGACCAATTTTAGTGCCAAACTTTTGCATCGACTGCTTCTCTGCTTCTTGCATTGCGTACGTAATAAAAGTATCAGTGGTTAACCTGTCATTCGTTTCTTCATATGTATAGGACGTACTCTCCAAATTTTGTTGCCCAGCTGTGCTCGTAGGCTTGTCCGCAGCTTTGGCATTATCAAGCAATATGGAAGGAGGCGTCACTAAACCAAATGTAAATACGGTAATTAATGCGACTAAGGTTTTTCTAAACCAATTTGGCATGTATGTTCCCTCCCCTTTCACTCATTATATTTTATATAACGGTTGTTCCTTCTATTATACAAAATGATTGTAATTTTTGCACTTTACAATTTTGTTAACGTTCACATATTTTTCACTTGAATATGAAATTGTAAGATTTCATACAATATAAATACAACAACAATGAGGAGGCAATCCGATGACTTTAGATGTCATGTATTCCGCCGCAAGCATACTCGTTTTGGTATATTTTCTTTATCAATGTGTAACAGATTAAAAAAAGAGCCATTTTTCGGCTCTTTTTCTATGGTAAAAATACAATCCAACCAATCCATACTATAAAAATAATCCCGGCAATTACAGCTAGTAATAAATCAAAATGAGAAAGTATAACTATTCCATACAAAAGCAGTACTGGAAGTAATAAATAGCGATCGGCCTTCCATCTTAACAATAATAATTTTCCTTCATCACAATATAGATGGAGAAACATTTTTTTCGTAAATTCATTCCAATAATCGCGCGCATAACGAGAAATTCCAACTAAAGCAAATGCAAGAATAATAGCTGCAATCCACCTCGGACTCATAATAATACTGACGGTGCTTATACATACAATTTGAATATAAAATATTCGTGCACTACTTGTACGGAAAAATTCTTTTAAAAAGGATTCAACAATACGAGATTCCTTTTTCTTCCCTAAAAACTTTTTAGAACGCGGAAACATCCACGGTTTTTTATTCGAACTACTCGGTTTAGCTGTATGACCACCAACTTGCATAATCCCACTCGTCCAGCGCATACTTTCTTCTTTCTCTTTCTCAACTTCTTTAAAAAAGCAATTTTTATAATTCCATTTTTCTTTTATCAACCCGATAATTAGAAAAACTGCTAGACCGATACTTAGTATAGAATAAACTGGATTTGTATAAATAAGAAACAGACTCAATCCAAAAAAGGTTAAACTTATAGAAAAAATTACATTTTTTATAATCCATAGTAGCCATCGTTTCCCCACACGTACATGAATAAATCTCGTTAATAACGACAACAGAAATCGAAATACAGTAAAAAATAGCCAAAATAATACGACTTGTATTTTCGTCACTCCGATACTTTTCATCAACACTGGTAACATAGTAACTACTACTATTACATTCGTTATAGCTATTCGAATAAACGTATATGTCATACCATACTGGATTAACTTTTGCATGTGAGCGGGATACGAAATTAAAAATAAACTATCTGCTTGTTCAAAAAATGAACGAACTCCTCTTGAATATGTAATCACATAAAATGCGAATAGACCTAATCCGAAATAAACTGTCTCTCCCATCGATAATTCTTCTATCCATAGTGAACGATAATAAATCCCCATAAATATAAGTGCTGGAATAATAATATATAGCGCAACTGTCCAATCAGTTATAGAACGTATGGACTTCCATTTACGCCTCAGTTCATGACGCAATCTTTTATAAAATTGTTGTTTAATCATGCTGTTCACGCCTTACGATTACATCAAAGCAGTCTAATAATGAACTCCCTGGCATTTCTACTAACGCTTGGATAGATTCTAGATTTCCATCTGCGACTAATGTACCTTGTGAAATGAGTAAAAATCTCTCACAAATTCTTTCAGCTGTGTCTAATACGTGAGTACAAAGTAATATACCTGCGCCACGTTCTTTTTCTTTATATAAATAACTTAAAAACTCTTTCGTAGCTACTGGATCTAAACCGATAAAAGGTTCATCAATGATATAAAAATCTGGTTCAGTTAAAAATGCCAAAATGAGCATCGATTTTTGTTTCATACCTTTTGAAAACTTTGATAAATACTCATGTTTATGTTTATCCATTCGAAACATATGTAATAACTCTTCTGCTTTTCTTTCCCAGCTTCCTACTTCGTTCTCGCGAGCAGCCATTAATAGTTCGATATGTTCCCAAAGCGTCAAATAATCATAATATGTCGGGTGTTCCGGCACGTATGCATAAGGATTTTTCTTTTCACCAAATGATATTTCACCATTCATATTTACAAGTAAACCGAGCATCGTTTTAATCGTCGTACTCTTCCCGGCACCATTCGCACCAATAAGTGCAACTAATTCACCTTTTTCAATTGAAAAGGCAATATCATGAATTGTCTTTTCCCCTATATCATATCCGGCAGAGCGAATATTCACTTCTAACATACATTCCCCTTCTTTCCATTTCCAATACAATCAAGGAAAAGAATAACATATAACTATCTATATATCATTATGAAATATTTATTTTCGTAGCAGGAATACATACTTTTTAATAGAATATTTAATGTTTGATTACATTTAATTGGAGTGGATAATATGTCTTTTCAAATTCGTGAAGCTACGATAGACGATATAGATGCACTTTGTTCTTTAACAACAGAATTAAAAGGTTCCTCTATTTCGTATGAAGATATGAACAACCGATTGCAATTCGTACAAATGAGTCCCTTTGATTTTTTATATGTTTATGAGGAAGAAGAAACCATATGTGGATTACTTGGGTTTCGTATTCGTGAAAATTTAGAAGATGTAACTCGTTATGGGGAAATTTCAATTATTAGCGTTGATTCTACAATACGACGAAAAGGCATTGGGCAAGTATTAATGGATTATGCTGAGCAATTAGCAAAGACACATAATTGTATAGGCACATGGCTAGTCAGTGGAACAAAAAGATTAGAAGCACATCCTTTTTACAAAAAATTAGGATATGAAGTGAATGGATATCGATTTGTGAAACATTTTTAAACTACTTATAAATGGAAAGGACTATAACTATGACAAACATCGAAGCTATTTTTATTGATCGTGACGGTACAATTGGTGGTGACACTACAATACATTATCCAGGCTCTTTTACATTATTTCCTTTCACAAAAGCAGCTCTGCAAAAACTAAAAGCCCAAAATATAAAAATTTTCTCTTTCACAAATCAACCAGGTATCGCAGATGGGATAGCAACTGTAGCTGATTTTGCACAAGAATTAGAAGACTTCGGTTTTGATGATATATACGTATGTCCTCATAAACACGGTGATGGTTGTGAATGCCGTAAACCAGGTACAGGTATGCTGCTGCAAGCAGCTGAAAAACATGGGCTTGATTTAAAAAAATGCGCTGTAATTGGTGATCGCTGGACTGATATCGTTGCAGGCGCAACAGTACATGCGACAACGATATTAGTTCGAACAGGCGCTGGATATGATGCTTTACATACGTACCGAGACAAATGGGCACATATTGAACCAAACTACATTGCAGAAAACTTTGAAGATGCTACAAATTGGATTTTAAATCAACAATAATACAAATTAAAAGAGACGTTTTCACAATGAAAACGTCTCTTTTAATCTTATATTTTTTTAAAACGTTAATTCATAATGGAAATAACGATTATCTCTCAAATAACCATTTTCAGCATATAATCGCTGTGCTGATAAATTATCAATCTCCGTTTGTAATTTTACACCTTTTGCACCATTTTCTAATGCAAATTCTTTAGCAGCTTCTAATAATTTTTTACCTGTTCCTGCTCCGCGCTTAGTTGCTTGTACAAATAAATCATTTAAAATCCATAATTCTTTCATCGAAATGGAAGAAAATGATGGATATAATTGTGTGAAGCCAATATATTCGCCGTCTTCAACTGCCACAAAAATAACGGATTCTTTTCTCTCGATCCGACTTCGCAAAAATACTTTTGCTCCTTCTAAATCGGAATCTTGTCTATAAAACATACGATAGTTATTAAAAACTGATGCTAGTCCATCTAAATCTGCAATTGTTGCCTCATATATTCTCATTTTACTCCATTCCCCTTCCAATACTGTCTCATTATATCCGTTGCCCATTTAGGCTGTACAATTTCTTCTTTCGGCATAAACTCTTTCATTATCGGCTTTATATCCAATATAGGTGTGCCATCAATAGCATCTAACCCCTCAACAATAATTGATTTACCCTCTCTTTTGATCACCTTTACAATTGTTGCTCCTATGCGATTCGGACGATTTTTCCCGCGCTGTGCAAAAATGCCTACTTTAGGATAATCATTATTATTTCTAGGATGTCTAGCAAAATATTGAATTTGTTCATCAGTTACTTTATGAAAATAAAAAACAACTTCAATATGAGAAAAATCTTCAATCCCTTGTATACTTTCCTCAGTATATATTTCAGTTAAAGTAATATAGGATCTTACTTCTCCCCACTCATCATCTTTTATTTCCTTTCTTTCATTATGTACAAATGCGATTGGTTGAACTGAAAACATACGCATTCCCCCTTAAATGTAACCACTTACATTATAAAGTATTTTCAGAATGTTTTCCACAAACGCGAACTAGGTTACATAATATAATTATGATCTATTTCGTAAAGCGAAATTAACTGCTTCAACTGCATGTATATAAGTTGTGTCGAATATCGGAACTGATACGTCTTCCTGCTTTATTAATAATCCTATTTCTGTACAACCTAATATAATTCCTTGGGCCCCTTCTTGTACTAGCTCTTCTATAACTCTTTTATAATACTCTCTAGATTGAGATGTTATCTTTCCTAAACATAATTCTGTATATATTACTTCGTTTATCTTTTCTCTATCCTTTTCTGATGGAACCATTACTTTTATACGATTCTCTTCTATGCGTAATTTATAAAAGTCTTGCTCCATTGTATATTTAGTTCCAAGCAAACCAACCCTTTGAATATCTTTCCTTTTAATTTCTTTCGCAGTTGCATCAGCGATATGTAAGACTGGAATATGAATATTCTCCTTTATTTTCTCAACTACTTTATGCATTGTATTTGTGCAAATAATTATAAAATCTGCTCCTCCCCTCTGTAACGAATATGCCGCATTTCCTAATATTTCTCCTGCTCCATTCCAATCTCCGTTAGACTGGAATCGTTCAATCTCTTCAAAGTCCACACTATTAATCATACATTTTGCTGAATGTAATCCTCCCAATCTCTCTTTTATTTCTTCATTTATGATTATAATATTCAGAAGTTGATTCCCAACTCATACCACCAATTAAACCTATTGTTTTCATTACACAACACCCACCTTATACTGTTTTTTAAAACTAATCACAACATTTTATTATGTATATTATACACAATAAAACAAGACTTTACGTTTATAATATAAAGTCTTGTTTTAACTATTTCCAAGGAAATTTTATAAGAATATTCTGAAATTATTTTTTTGATGTTTTTATAAAATCTTCATATTGATAATGAAAACATTCTCGATACAACTGTTTAATTTCATCATATGATGGCACACGTGGATTATTTGCTGGACTTCCACTTTCAATTGCATCTGATGCCATTTTAGAAATAGCTGTTTCAAATTCAACTTCACCAATTCCGTATTCTTTTAAATTTGGAATACGAAGATCAAAACAAAGTTTTTTTATTTCCCTCAGCGTGTAGTCGGCTACTTCTTCATCACAATAGGAATACAAATCTTTATTTAAACAACGTCCAATATCCGCTAGTCTTTTTACTGCACTAATTTTTGTATATTGTAAAACTGTAGGTAATAGTATTGCATTCGATATACCATGTGGTACATGAAATAACGCTCCTACCGGCCTTGACATTCCATGAACTAACGTAACAGATGCATTGGAAAATGCGATTCCAGCTTGTAAGGAAGCAATCATCATCGCTTCTCTTGCCTCCATATTCTCTCCATCCTCATATGCAATACGTAAATATTTCATAATACTTTCAATAGCGGAAAGTGCAAGTACATCGGTAAGTGATTGTGAAACTTTAGAAATATATGCTTCGACTGCATGACATAATGCATCTATCCCTGTTGCTGCTGTAATATGAGATGGTACCGAACGCGTTAATATTGGGTCAATAATCGCTACTTGCGGTGTGAAATTTGGATGCTTCATCATCATTTTTACATCTGTTCGTTTATTCGTAATTACTGCTACACTTGTTACTTCCGATCCAGTACCAGAAGTTGTTGGGATTGCAATTAGTGGTAGCGGATCGTTGTCTATTTCCATATCTTTTTGGACATAATCTTCCACTTCTCCACCATTTGTATTTAACACCGCAACTGCTTTCGCTGCATCAATACAACTTCCACCACCAATACCAATAATAAAATCACACTTTCCTTCTTTACAAAGTGTTAACGCTTCTAACACGTGTATATTTGTAGGCTCAGCATTTACTTTATTATATGTACTAACAGTAATACCTTTCGTATTTAATTGTTGTATGCACCTCTCAACATATCCTAAATTCTCCATAATTGTATCCGTGACTATAAACGCTCTTTTCCCCAACTTCTTAGATTGTTCCCCCAGCTTTTCAAGCGAATTTCTTCCATATAATACGGACTTCGGCATACGAAACTCAGCAACTTCTTGCAAGTACTCCACCCCTTCTTACCCTAATTAATGTTTTAGTTTATAAAATATCGACTTAATAAATTCCTGTTGCAGTATAGAATGCAATTACTAAAAATACGGCAACCGTTTTCAAAACTGTAATGGCAAAAATATCTTTATATGACTGTTTATGTGTTAAACCTGTTACTGTAAGAATAGTAATAATAGCTCCGTTATGTGGTAATGTATCCATTCCTCCCGATGCCATTGACACGATACGGTGCATTACTTCTAATGGAATATCAAATTGATTGGCCGCTGCAATAAACTTATCTCCCATCGCACTTAAAACAATTCCCATTCCTCCTGATGCAGAGCCTGTAATTCCAGCTAAAATATTCGTCGTTACAGCTCCATTCACTAGAGGGTTCGTGAATGTGGCAGAAATGCCGTCTCTCATAATCGCGAAACCTGGAAGTGCTGCGATGACACCACCGAATCCAAACTCAGCACCTGTATTCATCGTTGCAAGTAACGCTCCACCAATACTTGTATTCAATCCAGCTTGAAATCCTGTTACTACTCGTTTCCAATATAATAATAACGTTGTTACAATACCTATAATAAGTGCTAATTCTACTGACCAGATTCCAACTACTGCACTTAATTCTACTTTTCCAAATGCTTTCATACCAATTTCAGAAAAATCAAAACCATTCGGATACCACTTCGGTATCATAATAGTAAAAACTTTATTCATTACACCTACTAAAATAAGTGGTATAAAAGCAATCACTTGCTGAACTCTTGTAATTTCAATGCTTTTCAGTAATGGCATATCTTTTTGTTCTACTTGCAAAGAAGCTGCCATTTCAGTATCTCCATCGTTAAAACCAAAATACCCTTCTCCTGCCGCCTTCGCCTTCTTACGTCTACTCTCTAAATATAGTAATCCTAACGTCAGTACAAAAATTGCCCCTACAATACCCAGTATCGGTGCAGCATAAATGTCCGTTTTAAAAAATGTTGTAGGTATTACGTTTTGAATTTGTGGTGATCCAGGTAGCGCATCCATCGTAAACGTGACCGCTCCAAGTACAATCGTTCCAGGGATTAAACGCTTCGGAATATTCGCTTGTCGAAACAGCTTAGCTGCGAACGGATATACAGCAAACACTACTACGTACACACTAACGCCACTATACGTTAAAATAGCACCCATTAATACAATCGCTAAAATCGTACGTTTTTCACCAACTAACTCTATAATTGTCTTTGCAATCGAGTCTGCAATTCCTGACATTTCTACTACTTTCCCAAATATTGCCCCAAGTAAAAATACAGGGAAATATAGTTTAATAAACCCTACCATTTTCTCCATAAAGATATTCGAAAAGAAAGGTAATACAAAACTAGGCTCTGTCAAAAATACGGCAAATAATGCAAATATCGGTGCAAATAAAATAACAGAAAACCCTCTATATGCTACAAACATAAGTAAACTAAGTGCTAATAATATAATAACTAGCTCCAATCATACCCCTCCTTTAAACTGAAAATTCAAAATTTTATTGATAAACTTCTACTAATCTTTTATTTCTGACATCCCTCCTCTTATTCATACAAATTTTTCATGCTAAAAATGTCTAATTATAAGTATTCGATTACATATGAAAAATCCCTTTAAACATAAAGTGAAACTTTAATCAGTGGGGGTTTTGTTCATCCCCCACTGATTATTAGTTGAACCAATCGGACGTTTACGGACAGTTGATCCCCACCTAACTTCTTTGCTCCAACTGAATTTTGAGGTGGGAGTTTTACTGTCCGTTAACGCGGGATAAACGAATTCATCGTCATACGTTATAAAGGGATTGCTAGTCTCTATATTTACTGCTTTATCAAACTATTGTCTACACAAAAATGATGTAGTTCTTTTACATCATTTACTATATGAGTTGCACCAACTTCAGTCAATTCTGTTTTACTACCATAACCGTATAAAACGCCGATTGAAGCAATTTCATTATTATTCGCACCGATTATATCGTGCTTTCTATCTCCAATCATAACAATTTCTTCTTTATTTAGGCCTTCATTTGTTTGTAAAATATGAGCAATGATTTCTTCTTTTTTTATTCTCGTACCATCTAAATTACTTCCAATTATACCTTCGAAATAATTCGTTAGTTGGAAATGATCTAGTACTTGTTTTGCAAATACAGTAGGTTTTGAAGTTGCTATAAATAAACGATTTCTGGTATCTTTTAATTGTTTTAAAAGATTTGGAATACCATCGTATACCTTATTTTCTAACAATCCACGCTGCTTTAAATATTCTCTGAAATAAAAAACAGCGCGTTCTACTTCTCCTTCATTCATATTGTATCTCTCTATGAATGATTGCTGGATGGGTGGACCAATAAATGAATCTAACTCGCTTACATGTAATTCTTCAATTCCAACCTTTTTTAATGCATATAATACTGAATTTATAATTCCTTCTTTCGGATCCGTCAATGTTCCATCTAGGTCAAATAGAAATGTTGTGTACAAATTTAATCCCCCGCTCCTATTTAATTTACATATTATATAGAAGGCTTTTTTATGCCTACCTTTTACTATACTACCCTTATTTATCTTTTCGGAAATTTCTTCTTCTATGTCACATACGTTCAGTTACAAAATGTAATAGATATGATAAAGTAGAAAAGTTACAATTAACTAAATAGAAACTGGTGAACTAAATGTCAATTACCTTAATATTTATTCTGGCTTTCACAATTATTATCCACGCAGTCGAAACAAGTTCTTATAGTATTCGATTAGCCGGTGTTCGTTTAAAAAAGATTGTCGTTGCCTTATCCGTCGTAGGGATGGTACTGCTTATTTCAAGAACATCTAACTTACTACAAGCCTTTTTAATTGGCGGGATTGTCGATGAAGCAAAACTAGATTCTTCTATTGATTTAGAGCATATTATACGGCTCGTTCTATTATCTGCCTCTGTCGGTACACTGCTTGCGATTATTCTGTATCCAACTTTGACAAAACTATTTGGATATGTCATTCGAAACTTTGAAACAGACGGTTCTTTCATTCGAATGATGAAAACAAATAACATTCAAAAATTAAAGTATACAAAAAAATATGTACGATTTCCAAAATTAGAAATGATTCATAGACTACGTATTGGTGGTATTCCAAAACGTATTATGCTTATTAACATGTTGGCTACTGCAATTTATACAGCTGGTGTTCTTTCAGCCCTTTACGCTTCTTTTTTAAATCCAGATTATGCAACAAATGCAAGTACAGCTTCTGGACTTGTGAATGGTTTCGCTACTATTTTATTAACAGTGTTACTTGATCCACGTATTGCACTTTTAACAGAACGTGCTTTACAATCAGAAAATGGCGTTGAATCTATGAGTAAAATGTATGGTTGGCTAATGATATCTAGACTTCTCGGTACATTATTAGCACAGCTACTATTTGTACCAGGTGCTTACTGGATTTTATGGATTATTGAACTGATGCATTAATTTACTAGAAAGGTAGATTTATCAATGAATATAAAAACAGAGCAAGATATAATTCGCTTAATAGAAAACGACGAATGGATGATGGATATATTAAAAATGGCAAAATCACTAGAGCTACCAGATTGGTGGATTTGCGCCGGATTTGTTCGCTCTAAAATTTGGGATACTTTACATGACTACGAAATACGAACGGCTACACCAGATATTGATGTCATTTATTTTGATCAATTACATACAGATGAGGTATATGAGCAATCACTAGAGAAAGCACTGGTAAATATGGATGCTTCTATACCTTGGTCGGTAAAAAATCAAGCTCGTATGCATGTAGTGAATAATATGCCACCGTATTCTTCTTCTGTTGATGCTATTTCTAAATTTCCTGAAACAGCAACTGCTTTAGGAGTTACACTTGATGAATTAAACAACGTCATATTAACGGCCCCATGCGGTATTGAAGATGTACTTTCCTTACAAGTGAGGCCAACAGCTCATTTTCTTGAAACAAAAGAGCGATTACATATGTACAACACTAGAGTTAATAAAAAGAAATGGCAAAACATATGGCCTAACATTGCAATCACTTATCCTAAAATCTAAAAAAGGAGCTTCTCATTATACGAAGCTCCCTTTCTATTTTATTTCAAAAACTGAATGACTATTTCCGCAAATCGATCTGCTTCTTCATAATGCGGTGTATGACCACTCTCTTCGAATACAATACAATCCCCATTTTGAGCATCTTTATTAAATATTTCAATTTGTTTTTCACACGTTACTGCATCATGTTTTCCTACAATTAATAACATTGGATTTTGTATATCTTTTATTTTTTGTAATAATGAAGTATGAACTGCTCCTTCTATTTTTAATCTATCAAAATGAATTTTGGAGCGATTTGAAAATACTTCCCACTCTTCATCACTATACAAACTCTCGTCTGTCACATCTTCCTTATAATTGTAAATCTCCATTCTATTTTCTTCTAATTCATTGCTTAGTCTTATATAAGCTTCTAACAACTCTTCGGAACTAGCATTGCTAGATGAATAAGCAAGAGACTCTTCTGCTACTACTTCTTTTCCATACTTTTTTAATAAATACCCTGTCTTTTGTAACAAAGCTCTACTTGTTAATGCAAAATCGAAAGTTGGCGCTTCAAATATGATTTTCTCTATTGAACTTGGATATATCGACGCATATAACAATGCTAAATATCCACCGAAAGAATGTCCAATGACAGACCATTTCTCAATTTGTAATACTTTTTTTAGTTCCTCACAGTCTTCAATCAAATCATTTAATCCAAAAGCTTCGTCCTCAGTAATTTCTTCTGAGCGACAAACACCTCTTTGATCTATCATTATTACATATAAAGAATCTTTTAAACGTTCCGCTTGATGAAATGAAAAATCATAGCAACTTTCTCCTGGTCCACCATGCAAGTATAGGACTGGTTTATTTTTAGGATTTCCATGCGTTTCAACGTATAGTTTTTTCCCTCTAATATTCATATATTTTCCTACTTCTATCAAATTCGCTTTTATGACCATCACCTTCTTTTTTTACTGAATATTATAACATTTAATTTTAAATAATCCCTATTACATTTAAAAAGACGATGATTATTGCAAGTGGTGCTATAAATCGAAGTAAAAACGCCCAACAAATAAATACTTTCTTTCCATAATTTCCACCTACAAAAAACTCTGCTTCTAGTACCTTCTTTTCCATTTTGAATGAAACGAAAATACTAATAAATAGTGCACCAAGTGGCATTAGTATATTACTAGATAAGAAGTCTACTGCATCAAAAATATTCTTTCCGAAAATCGTAATATCACTCCATACTCCAAATGATAACGCGGATGGTATACCTACTAAGAAAATGCCGAAACCGATTATCCATGATAATTTCGTTCTTTTTTCTTGTTCACCATTTGCTAATGCTGAAACAACTGTCTCTAGTAGAGAAAATGCCGATGTTAATGTTGCAAATGTAAATAGTGCAAGAAATACTGTTAAGAACAACCCACCGAATGGAATTTGACTAAATACAGATGGTAATACGATAAATAGTAATCCAGGTCCTTCTGTCGGCTCCATTCCTAATGAAAATACGGCCGGAAAGATAGCAAGACCTGCAAATAATGAAACAAATAAATTCAATCCAACAATTGTAACTGCTGATTTTGGTAAACTTTCTTTTTTATTTAAATACGAGCTATAGGTAACCATAATCGAAATCCCGATACTAATCGCAAAAAATGATTGTCCCATCGCGAATAAAATACTTTCTGAAGTAATCTTTGAGAAGTCTGGTTGTAAGAAAAACTTCACACCTTTCATTGCGTTATCTAGTGTTAGTGAGCGAACAATAAGAGCGACAAATAAAACGAACAACGCTGGCAACATATATTTACTTGCTTTTTCAATTCCATTTTGTACACCTTTTGATACAACCCAAATCGTAATGAACATAAAAGCGAAATGTCCCATAATTGCCCAAGTCGGATTTCCAATTGTTTCAGTAAATAATGCTCCGTAATTTTGTCCTGGAATAATAAGTTGTCCTGTTAGTCCTCTGAACAAATAAATGAATACCCATCCACCTACAACACTATAAAACGAAAGTAATATAAAACACGTTCCGACGCCAAGACGTCCAATCCAGTGCCACCCTGTATTTGGTGCAATACTTTTAAATGCTCCAACTGCTTGTTTCTGTGTACTGCGACCAATCATAAATTCAGCTATAAGTAGCGGTAGCCCAATTAATACAGTGAATAATATAAAGATTAAAAAGAATGCTCCTCCCCCGCTTTTCCCAGCGATATAAGGAAACTTCCATATTGCGCCAAGTCCAATTGCCGATCCAGCTGCAGCCATTATAAAACCTAATTTCGAAGTCCATTGCTCCGTCTGTTTCATCTTATTTTCCTCCTAATTAAATCTTTTTATATAAATAATAGAATTTTATAAACCAGTCCAAATAAACCCTCCATTTCTATTTCCATAAAATAAAAAAATGGCCCAACGTCTCTATATAAAGAGACGCTAAGCCATTTACTTAACGCGGTACCACTCTTATTGATTCCATTATGAATCCACCTTAGTAGTAATCGTTTGATTACAAACCTAATATCGAAGGTTAACCGTTAAGATTTACTAAGAATGTGATTCCGTTCCACCTTACTGCTCCTAGGCGAGTTCAGGATGTCATTTGACTATGTCACACCAACCCATAGCTCTCTGTACAAATATACGACCTTACTACTCCTATTCAACACAATTAAATATTTAGAATATATTTTCTTTTGAAATTAATATGAAGTATATCGGTTATATTTGTAACTGTCAAGGGTTATATTAAAATTTGTTGAGAAACCTTTTTATTATCCTTCGTCATCATCACCACTATCAGCAGTACCTTCTTCTGGATCATCGTTATCTTGTTGTTGCGATGACTCCTTTTGTTGAATAGCGTTATTTACCGCTGTAGTAGACGACTCCACCTGTTATTGGATGTACTCTTACATCAACCGTTAAAACGTACTTTACGATGACTTCAAAACATAATACAACCCTTTAGTTTTTCCTCTACTATCGTCATACACTGTACAAATCCATTACAGTCTATAAAATTTAACACTTAATACACTTATAAAATTATACGTGTACCAACTTATTTCTACGCTAAAACACAAAAAGCACTTGTTGCCTTTAATTGACAATCAAGTGCTTTAAGTTCATATGTTTTTAAGTAGCATAAATTTGTAAGTTTTATAGTAACAGTATGACACCTTTTATATGTCATAACAACTACTACGTTAAAACTTACGAGTTTGTACGATTTGGTTAGTTTTATGTCCATTCAATGTCTTTATATTCGTCGCACAGTAAAATGTCATCTCGCCTAAGCTCGTACTTCTTTTCCTATTCTATCATTGCACATAATACACTATGATGGTACAACCATCATGAAGTATATACTTTTTAACAGCCTACTATTTTTCTGTACACTACATAACATGTTTTAAATTAATTACAGCAATACTTTGTCACTCCTGTATGCAAATGCTATTATACAAATAGATGCTAAAACTTTCATGAGTTATTAATTCAGTTTAAATATATCTATTACTATAAATTTTTTAAAGTTTATTATTTTTCACTTCCTCAAACCACTCATCAGCAATATGGCTAGCTGTTTTAACTTCATCATTCGTATATACTAAATCATACTTATATTGAGCTTTAAACTTGCCACTATGAACATCATATATCAATTTCATCTCAGTTGGCATGTCACGCTCATATTCTTTGCATAATTCTTCAATTTTCTCAATATCTTCACATATAATGCGTAATACCATAGACTGTCTTTTAGTAGAAACATCATATCTTTCGTCTTCATCTTCCAATGCATCATTTACTTTATGACGTTCTACATACTTATTGTTAATGCAATAAAAGAAACTTCCCGAAATAATTCCTTCCTCACGCGAAGCATAAACGTACACTTTATCCGCCCTATCTTCAACATATTCCATACATATAGATATCATATCTGCTTGCAATTCACTAAATTTATCTTCAAATTCTTTCATACTACTTTTTCACTCCTTAAATCAATTTTTAATAACTCTGAAGTCCGCCTTACCATCAATCGAGTAATTAACTATAAATTCCTTTGGACGCATATCATTGCCATGATAAATTATTTCAACATCAACTGTTACTTCTTTAGGGGGTTTTTCTTTCAAAGCTGTAGCCCATTCATTTTCAATTTTCTTATACTGCTTCATATTAACATCAGATAATTGCGAAACTAAATTGTCAATTTTAGGTGACCCTCCAAATCTATCACCAGCCAAATGTCCTGCATGATCTTGCCCTTTTACTTTTCCTAGTGTATTTTTGCTATGTGATAATCTCTTCTCTCTCTCAGTTAATTGTAACTTATCTGTTTCAAATTTTTCAATTCTTCCAAGATTATCTGTTTCATAAAAGTAATCATACTCTCCCGTTTTATATCTAATATTAGGCTTTAATCTATTTTTTCTTCCATTTGTAAAATGTTTCCCTTTGTCCACAAATGTTTTAACTTCACTTACAGTACTGCCGCCTTTACCCGTACCCTTAACAACCTTACTCTCCATATACTGATAAGCCTCTTTCAGAGAATACTGTCCTCCTCCTGAGACCTTTCCTACTCCAGCCATGGCGAAGCCTTTTCCCTCGCCTGGGATCCATTTGTATTCCAGTAATGTTTTTACTGCGTGCTGGATCTTTTCATTCCCTTGCAAGAAGGTTGTTTTTACGGTTGTGGCACCTTTGTTCCATAGACTTCCGATTTTATCGGCAAATCCTTTTGCTGTGGAGGCTACAAAGTTTACACCCTCTTTTACTTTGTGGCTGGCTGTTTTTATACCATCGACGGCTGCTTTTCCAGCTTTTCCGGCTACCATTGTTACGCCTTCACCTAGTCTTTTTCCTGCTTTTACAATTGTCTTCCCAAAGCTAGAAGCGACATACTTTATTCCTTTTCCAGCAAGACTTGCCACTTTTCCAACAGGAACAAAGTTTAGGAGTGTCCATCCTGCGGCGATGAGTCTTTCTTTTGATGATAATTCTTTTCCTGTAATAGGGTCTTTACCGGTAACTGCACGAATTGCATCATTTACTCCAATGAATTCAGCTGCTCCTTCTACTGTCTTTTCCCACCATGATTTTTCATTTTTCTTTTCTGTTTTATGGGTTTCTTTCAATTTTTCATTTTGTTTCTTTTGATATTCTTCATCTGCTTGACGAAACTTTTGAGCGATACGCCGTAATTCTTTTTCTGTAACTTGTAAGTTACGTATGTACGATTCCATGAGACTCATTGATCTCATATATTCCCCATAAAAATGCTGACTCGTTGCCCCTTGCCATTGCATTTGAATACTAAACATAGATTGATTGAGATTTTGTTGTATATTCTGGCTGTGTGTTTGCATCTCTGATATGTTTTTGGCAATTTGTTCGAGTTGTTCAGGTTTGACCTTAATTTCCAAACCTTCTCCCACCTTCCTCTATTTTATACCAAAAAGAAATAGAACTGCATCAATTTTTACTTATTCTCTTTAGAAAAAACATCAAAAATACTGTTATCACAAATCGCTTCAATTTCTTCCTTTACAAATAATTTTTGAAATTTTGTTCCTGGGTTTAATATTACATTTGCCTCTAAATCTATCGTCTTTAATAATTCAACTGCATTCATAGAGACATACGGACATTCTTCTGGAATAACCATTTCTAAATGTTTCAAATCAGAATACAGTGGTAACATTAATCCTTCTACCATTTCAAAATAATGAATTTGCAATTGTGTATTTTCAGTTGAAATCAAATTTCCTTCTTCATCTACAGTTGTATCGCCCTCTACCGAAGCAACAACGTACAAATTTGATTTCTGTAATAACTCATAAAAACGAACTCTTTTTTCTTCGTTCTGTAAAGCTTCCACTAACGCCTCATCTAATGGACAAATTTCTAGCAAACTCATTGAACTTCACTCCTTATGCGAAATAATTTCGCCATCTTACGCAAAGTAAGATGGCGAATGTTAAATCTAATTATTTTTTAACGTTCATAGATTTAATTTTTTCTACATTCTCTTTTGCTTGTTTCGTTATTTCTCCATTAATAGCATTTGCATATTTATCACGACTTAAAAATTCAAAACATTTATATGCATTATTCGTGTCAGTTGCGGACATATATCCTGCACCTTTATTAAACATTTTTAGAGCTACCGTATTCATCCATTCTTTTGCATCTGCTTCTGGATATCCTAGTTCCATAGAGTGGTAAGTTAATTCAATTGCTGAAGCTAAATCTTCAATCGTATCTTTATTCCCGCTTACCTTTGCAGCTTCAAATGTACTCAAATACTCAATTGCCGCTTTTACCCCATCTTTAATTCCTAATTCTTCGATACCTGGTGTTTTATATAAAATTTGATAGTTGTTTAACGCTGATTTATATTGCGTTTTTTCTAACTGTTTTGCTTCTTTAATTACAAGACTAGCAACATTAGAAAATCCTGCTTTGTCAACCACACCACGGGAAGCTGCTTGACCATAATAATGTAAAGCATTATAAAGGCTCGTTTGCCCTTCTTTATTTGCTTCATCACCTGCTAACTGAATAAGTTGAATTCCCTCCATTTTTTTGGATGCATTATCAATCATATTCATACCACTAATTTGGCCAATCGTTTTATCAATATCCTTTAACTGTGCAAGTAATGTGTATGATGGTAATAAGTTTTTACTTACTTCACTTTGCCATCCTGTCGTTCCATTTATTTTATTCCATTCATTTTCTGTCTCTGTCCATAATTTATTCGCATAATTAACCATTTCTTCTCTTGAACGCTCCAATGGGTGCTTTGTACGAATTGCATTTGCAATATTTAATACCGCTGTATAATATTCTCCATTATTTGCAGCATCGTTTGCTTTTCTTTCAAACATTAGCGGCATTAATAATTTATGAGATTCATCTTGAACAGATTTTTCTACTCTTGCCGTATTTGCTAATAAATTCGCTTTATTTATAGCATCTTCGACTTTGAAATTAGAATCTTTAATTTGTCCACGAAGTCCCTCTACAGCCGCACTAAATTGCTTTTCTAATTTTTCTTTTTGTTCTCCTGTTGCACCGTCAATATACTTATTTGCTAATAGTAAAGCATTTTCATATTGTGGATTCGCTGGATTTAAATATGTTTCTATTTGATCGATTTCTTGACTAAATGGTTCAGATTTTACTTGTGCTTTTTGAGTACTTGAATCGATATTACTTGTTTTCTCGTTATTTTTGGCACCTTCAGTCTTTTCATCTTTTTTGTTTTTCTCAGTTGTTGTACTTGTTTCCTTATTATCTTCTGTAACTGCTGTTCCTTCATTACTACTAGTATTTTCTTTTACAGGGCTTGTTTTTTCCTTTGCCTCAGTTGCAGACATCACTACTGATGTTTGGATATTAAGGTTCTGTAATTCTTCCTGTAATAGCTTGTTGAAAATATCTTCTACATCTTGATTCGCTTTTTCTACTAATGTAGGATCTACGCTTTCAAGTACTGATGTAACTAAATAAAATTTACTTAATGCTTGTTCTAAAGATGCTACATCCCCTGTATTTGACCACTCTCTTTTTTCTTCTGTTGCTGTTTGATAGACTTTTGCTGCTACAGATTTAATATAATCTTTCTTATTTTCACTCAGGTATCTTTGTAATTCTTCTTGTGTAGTAACCGATTCATTTAATACATTCATTTGATTACGTAAATAGAATAGTGCTCTCTCATTTGAATATTCACCACTTGTAAGAATTTGTTCTACATTATCTAACGCTAACTTATGTTCAGCTATTGATTTTGATTTTGATGGTGTATTTAATTGGCTAACGAGCGTCCAGTCTTCTTTTTTGCTATAGTAGTTTGTTAAATTATTTAATGCATTTTCATCCAGTTCTTTTTGACTTGTATAAAAATCATTAAAGAAAACAGATGAGTAGTATTTTCCATTTCCAGCGTACCACTCAACTAAAATATCGCCCGTTTTTGGTGATACTGTAATCGTTGGGTGTGTTGGTTCTGGTGGCTTCGGATCCACTACCGGCGGTTTTGGATCTACCACTGGTGGCTTTGGATCCACTGGCGTATTTGGATCTACTGGCGGCTTTGGATCTACTGGTGGCTTTGGATCCACTGGCGTATTTGGATCTACTGGTGGCTTTGGATCTACTGGCGTATTTGGATCTACTGGTGGCTTTGGATCCACTGGCGTATTTGGATCTACTGGTGGCTTTGGATCTACCTGTAACTTAGTGTCCACTGGTTTATTCGGCTCAGTTGGTGACTTAGGAATATCCGCCACAGGTCCCCCCATATTAGATGGCAAATCTAACTTTTGTGGAGTGGGTGCATCCGATAATTTGATTTGTGGATCTTTCTTTTCCACCGATACTTCATCTGGTTTATATGTTACTGGCGTAATTGGTGATTTATTATTCCCAATTAAGTCTGCTAAATTAATAGTTGGTTTTTCGCCGGGTTTTTCATCTTTTTTTGCAGGATCAGCAACTAAATTTGGGAACATAGACTGTAAATCGCCCCCTGTAATACGATCATCTTTTTTCTCTTCTGTATTACTTGCTAGTTTTACTTGTTCTTTTCCTGCTGTCTTAAAGCCTTTGTCATACACAAGATATCCTGATGTTCCTAGTAATGCTACCGACATTACGGATATAGCGACTTTTTTCCCTAAGTTATTATTGTTTTCCTCCATGTCCTTTTCCCCTTTTCCTATCTTTATTGAATCCAACCGTTTGCTTTCATTTCTGTTAGTTTTTCTTGCGCAGCTCTTACTTCGGATTCATTTTCATTTGCTTGCACTGTTTTTCTTAAGAAACGACTTGCTTCCTCGTATTTTTTCTGTTTAATTTTAAACATCCCGAATGCAAAATTCACATGTGGATTTTCATCGTTTTGTGCGTATGCTTCTGTGAAAAGCTTCTCTGCTTCATTCCCTTGTCCCACTTTATCGTATAAAATCCCTATATTTACAAGCGTATTTATGTCGCGTGTTCCACTGCTGACAACTCTATTGTAAGCTTCTAACGCTTGCTGATATGCAGCAGTACTCTTTGCACCATCTCGCGTTTCATAAAATTGACCCGCTTCGTAATACACAATTCCTAGTTGATTTAACAACTCAATATTTTTCATATCTTTTTGAATCGCTACTTGTAAAATGTGAGATGCTTGTTGATAATTCATTTCTTTCTTCGCACTATCAATTAGATTTGTTTTATTCCAAAGCACATATAAATTTGAAAGTTCAATTGTATATATGGCATTCTTTGAATCTTGCATAATAGCTTCTTTAAAGAAAGATTCTGCTTTATCTAACTGTACCGTTGCGGTTGATAATTGACCTTTTAAATACGAAACAATTGCTTTATCTTCATTTGTTTTCGTACTCATTTTGACAATAACATCTTCCGCTTTTTCAAATTCTTTCATTTTCATATGACTTACAGCTAAATCTCGCATTGCATCTTTTTTGTATGGTTCAATTCCTTTTGCATTATTCGCTAGCGCTTGTTCAAAATTTTGCACTGCTTCTTGATATTTTCCAATGCGGAAATTCGCTGAAGCTAATAGATAAGCAGCTTCATTATTTTCTTTATCGATTTCTCTATCTTTTATTAGTTTTGTAATATAATCGATTGCAATTTTATTTTTCCCTTCAGCAACGTAAATCGTTGCTAATTGGAGATATGCCTCGTCTTTCCCCTTCACAGCAATTGCCTGTCCAACAGCTTCTTCTGCTTTTGTATATTTTTTATCATCATAAGCTTGTCTTGCTTGTTCCATAAACTTTTGATATTTAGCGTTTGTTGTGTAGAAATAAAACAACGTCGAACCACCTATTACAACAACTGCAGTTGAACCAATAATCAAAATCCGCTTTTTATTCTTTTTCCACCATGTAGAAAAAGGTGATGGTTCACTTTGTTCATGCGCTACTGTAAGTGGTTGATTCGATGCTTTTGCATTTAAAATTTCATCATCTATATCATATTCCACTTGTTTTTTTGTTTGTTTTCGGCTCTGTAGAATGCTAGTTGGCACTGTAATTGTAGCTGCTACTTCTTGCTGTGCCTTTGTTCCTTGCTCTTCTTCTATCTCTTTAATAATGCTTTCAATTTCCTGTTTTAACGCCTGATCAATGTTTGGAAATTGTACGATTCGTGAATAGACGAAACAAGCAAATGCTGCATTGTTTTCTCGTTCCAATTCAGTAGCTAATTCCAAATAATGTTGTAGGACCATTTTATTATTTATTTCAGGCTCTTGACTCTCCATAGTTTGAATGATATATGCGAGTTCTTTTTGCAGAGCTGTTGATGGATTGAGTGAATTGAAAATTATTTTATATTCATATAATGCCGCTTGTTTAAATCCTCTCTCTTCTAATAATCTTGCAATTTCCAAACATTTTGATACAAAAAGAGAGTGTTCTTCTGTTGACTGCCTTTCCGCATCAATTTTTATTCTTTCTCTCGCGCTATTAAATACATCGTACCACTGTGCAAAGCGTGGGCATTCTGCGAAAGAATTACTACTCCATGCCTGCTTAAATAATTTTGCAATTTCCCCGTTCCATTGATTATGTAATACTTGCTGAAGTAACGTATATCTTTCACATTCTGTCTGCATTTCTTCCGTTTTAAAGTAACTTGCATCAGTCCATTTTTTATTTCGAACTTCTTCACTACACCAACTTAATATTTCTCCTAATAAAATAGCACCAGCAAATCGATCGGCTTCTTTTTGCCATACTCCACTTGTCAAATACTTTGGTGCGTAACCCGCTGAACCTGCTGGCAATAATGAAGGTCTTTTCGTTTTTGAGCCATACATTTGCTCAACATCAACAAGTTCGATATTGTGTTGGCCTTCAATTGCATTTTCACTTAAGAAAGGTACAAGTACGTTGCTAGACGATAAATCATTATGAGCAACTTCATTTTCTTCCATCATTTTAAGTGTTGTAAGAAATGCTTCTGCAATAAAGAAACATTGTTCTTTTGATAACATTCGTTGTTCTTGTAAAATATCAGCCCAAGTTGGACCTTCAATCCAAGGCATTACAATACTATTAGCAAGATCTTCTGATTTTTCGATAGCAGATGTATGTTCTTCTGTAGTAACGATATAGCGTGAACATACTTTCAGACCCGCTAAAGAAGAAAGTGGTTTCAGAAATGCTAGTTGATGTTTTTCCTCACGATAGCGTTCCTTAAAAACCTTTAATGCAATTCGGTCCACACCATTTTCTAGTTGTAATTGATATACTGTTCCTTGTCTTCCTTCTTGACCATAGGGCATTTCAATACCAATTACAGCTGGGTGTTTCTCAAAACGATACACATCTTTATTAAGGTTAATTTTTTCTCCTACTTCTGGTCGGAATCCCATTTTATCCCCTTACTCTCGTATAGCAATTTTTCAAAAAAAGACCAGGAACAATAGCTCCCGGTCTTTTGCGATTGTTCTATTCTTAGTATGCGTTATCTGTGTTACGGAATTTATCAGCAATACGTTTTAAATCTGTAGAAATCCCCTCTAAAATTGGAATGTATTGTTGCATTGCTTGTTTAGATTGAATAAATTCTCCACGGAATTTCGCTTGTGTTGCCCCAGCCCATTGACCTTCTAAACTATTAATGTCGCCCTCAAGTCTATTAATTTGGCTTTGAGCTTCTCCTGCTGCGTTTTTAAAATTTCCTGAGATTCTTTCAAGTTCTTCTGGTGTGATTTTAATTTCTGCCATCGTAATAATTTCCCCTTTCAAATCATAAATGATACAACAATTAGATTATAAACTATATTCATACAATTTTAAAAGAGTTAAATTACAAAAATATTCTATTTTCTAGTAATTTAACCCTATTTTAATATTATTTCACTTTTAATTCTGACCATTTCACACTAATTTTATCTGTCATCGTGCGAAGTAAATGTAATGGTGTATATGCACATTTTATTTTGATTGGCTTTCTACGTATGCAATATCCATCCCCACTTAATAATTCTTGATCCATTTCAGTATGTGGCAGTTTCATATTAAAGAAATACACATCGTTATTTTGTGTCGTTCCCAATAAATAACCAATACTTCTCTTTCTAATTTCTGCAAACCATTTTTCATGAGAATAGCTATTTAGGCTAGACGTAGTAGCGGCTGTCATAAAGTGAATCCCTTTATTTTTACAGTTTTGGACTATTAGTTCCATTTTATTTTTCGCCTCATAATCAGTAGATAATATAGTTAACATTTGATCGATATCATCAATCGCAATGATTATTCGCTTATATGAAATCTCCACTGTTGCGTTTGGATCTATCGAAGGCATTATTGGTTCTCTATTATTTATTAGCTCTAACAATTCATCTAACATTTCTTTTAATTGCATACCATCTGTAACTTTCTTCTTCACATGAGGTAAATCTCCAAGAGCTAATAAGCCTGTAGGTCTTTCACCAAGGTCTACTAAGTATAGCTCAACCTTTTCAGGAGAGTATTGGTATGTAGTAGTGAATAGAAGTGTTTGTAATAGCGATGTTTTTCCACCTTCTATTCTTCCCCCAATAAATATATGACTCATTTCATCTAAAGAAAAACTTTGCAAACGAATATCCTCTGTTTCTATACCTGCTGAAATATGAGCTCTTTCTAATTTTTCAATCATATGTTCTACAAATATTTCTTTAGGTACCATTGGAATAGCTTTTGCTTTTTCACCATTCCATTCTCCATTCATTTTTTGAATAATTGTTTTTAATTGTTGAGAGTACTCAATTTCACTTTCCCCAATAAACGGCAATGCTGCTTGGAATAATTCCGGCGGTTGCCCTTTCATTAATCCACGGCCAACAGGAACTTCAATTAATGGGAATTTAGGTCTGCCAACTAAGTTATGATATTCTGTTCCATCTTGCAATTCAAATGTAAGTGCCATCGGTATATTATTACGAACACGATCGAACATATCTATTGTTTGATTCAGAGAAAAATAGAAATATACTCCGTATGTGCTTGATTCACGCAATAATAATTCTAATACTTCATTTTCTTTCTCGAATTCATTTTTGAATCTTATATAACCATCTACCATTACTACTATTGCTGGTATTTTCTTTTCTACCATTCGGTTATACATAGAGAATGATTTTGCACCGATATTAGAAAAGCTCTCTTTTCTAATCGTGATTTCCTTCTTTAAAAATCCGAATAGACGTTTCATTTTCTCATTTTCGCCTTCTTGTATAATCCCGCCAATGTGAGGTAAATCTCTAAAATCTAAGAACATTCGACCAAAATCAATAACATAGAAATTCACTTCTGCTGGTGTATGAGATACGGCTAGAGACATAATAATTGTTTGCAACATCGTCGTTTTTCCTGTACCAGGCATACCATAAATATTTAAATGCCCTTCTTGTAAATCTAACTTCAGAGGAAATTGAGCTTGATTTGCAACATCATCAATTAATCCTACTGTTACTTGTAAATATTCTTTTGATTTATTCCACTCAGCAATTGTCCAATCTTCCATAGCATAAAATTCTTTTAACAATAATTTTTCCGGTAATGGATCCAGCCAAGGTCCTGGTAATGCTTTAATATTTTCTTTTTCTGATACGCTCTGTACATATTGAATAAAAGCTTGTAGTTGTTTTGGACTATTTGTCATTGGTTTTGGACGCTTTTTCACTTTTATTCTTTCACCCGAAAGCTTAACTTCTGTAAAATCAACAATATCAAGAACTTTCTCTTCATCTGGATTATAAGGTGCTCCGCTCCATGCTGATTGGAATAATTCCAATACTTCATTGCTACCAACTTGGAGATACCCTCGTCCTGGTACATTGATTTTTGATGCATCTGGAATCTTTAACATTTCACGACTATCCGCATCATCTTGTACACGTAAACAAATTCGAAAACGCGAGTTACTCCAAATCTTATCATTTACAACCCCTGAAGGTTTTTGAGTTGCTAATAATAAGTGAACTCCTAACGTCCTTCCTATTGCAGCGACACTAATTAGCTCGTCCATAAATTCTGGTTGTTCCTTTTTCATTTGAGCAAACTCATCAATAACAATAAACAAATGTGGTAAAGGTTCTTTTTCACGCCAGCTTGTTTCATAATATTCATCTAGATGCTGAACATTTCCAGCCTGAATGAATAATTTTTGTCTACGCTCTAATTCTGCCTTTAATGAAATTCTGGCACGCTCAATTAAGTTTGGATCTTCTAAGTTCGTAATAGATGCAATAATATGCGGTAATCCCGCAAATGTGTTTGACATTCCACCACCTTTATAGTCTATAAGCATAAATGCCATCTCATGAGGATGATAGGTTGCCGCTAACGCGGCTATTATAGACTGAATTACTTCACTTTTTCCTGATCCAGTTGTACCAGCCATTAGACCGTGCGGACCATGCCCTTTTTTCTCTATTTTATCGTGAATATTTAGAAAAACAGGTTTACTTCCTTCTCTTACACCAATTGGAACCGGCAATGAAGTCGGGTATCGATTTTCTTTCCATCTCTCTAGCACTTGTAACTCTTCCATATTTTTAGCTTGAAACAAGTCTAAAAATGTTAATACTTTCGGAATGTTGGCTGCTGTAGAACTTTTCATTCGAATTGGAGCAATGCTTCGCGCTCCTAGTTCACATCGTTCGAATGAAAGTCGATCTACTTTAAAACTAGCACGCGTTGTCCCACTATTTTCAGCTGAACTTGAAAACGTTTCTACTAACTCACCATTTTCTCCATTTAAACTTATTACAAGATCACATTCCATCGGTAACCGTTCCTTTTGTTCCGCAAAAATAAATGTAGAAGCTCCTACACTTTCACCTTCTCTAAGTAACATTGGAGTTAAAGGATCATCTTCTAAAAATTCTCTCGCGGATAAGAAAAAGATATACATCGGAATCAAAGGAACTTTTGCATCCGCTTGCGTAGAAGAATTATAGATTCTACGCATGTTAAGTGGGGTAAATAGTACTTCAGCTAGTTTCTGTGCATCTTGTTGATTTTCAGATAAAAAGCGCATACTTCTCTGTTCATCCCATACGTGAGGAAGCCACCTCATCCAATCCCACTGCTTTTTCTCTTTCTCATGATAAAATGCTGCTATTTTCACTTCATTTGGTGCATGATGCGTCATAATTTGCGTCGTTACAATTCGAATAAAGTTTAGTCTATCTTCTTTATTTCCAACTACACCAATTACATCGTTTTTTTTCAAAGAAATAGAAATGTGTCCATTTGGTATCGTATTGAAATCCCTTTTCACATTTTGCGCTTCTGTAACTAATGGATTTTCTTCATAACCTTTCTGTTCAGGCACCTTCAATTCTACAAGAAATGGTCTTTCTCCTGTACCAATACGAATATCTAAAAAGTCTGGACTTTCAGGTGTTCTCTCCCATAAATTACTTTCCCGATTTTCAATTCTTTGTACACTTTTTAATGGGCTTGGATTTTGTGTAATTAAATATTTTGCTTGTTCAACCTTTAACGTATCTAATTCCACTCGATGCTTTTGAATTTGCTCTAAATATCTTGTTTGTAATTGTTCAACCATTTGACGATGTTCTTTCTTTTTACGGAAATGCCCCATCGTTGTAATTATATATGATCCCAACATCGGAATACTTGAAACCATCATTAATGGCATATAACTTGAATTCATCTTCATAAATTTCATCATTACAAAATATAATACCAATGTTAAAACTGTCATCATTGCAGGCAGTAACATTGTTTCAATTGAAAACTTCGGCTCCTCCGGTATATTCGGTGGATCATGAATAATAACATCCCCTGTCGGTATATCTACTTTCACACGCGGAGAGCGTTGAAAATACGGTGATTTTTGCACAAAACATTTCTCCTTCCCCATCCCAAAACTATTACTCAATGATTTTCCATACATAATCTTCTTCACTAGAAGACATATCTTGTTTAACAGGTTCATTATAAACTTCTTCTGCTGGCATCATTTCAAAAGAAGGGATAATTGCTCCTTTTTTATGTAGCATTACATATTGTCCATCCCACACATCATTATCGCGCAACGTTTCATCATTTCGAATAGAATGCCACTCTTCTTTATCTTTTGCCACTCTAATTTCATAGATCCCGCTTAATGCTTCATCTATTTTTTCATGATGTAAAATCGCTTCAATAATTTGCACCACTTTTACGTCATTTGGAATTGCAATATCAATTTCTTCATTTGACTGTTTTATGTATGTCACAATAATCTCTTCCACGTTTATTCACCTTTTTTCCATCATGTTTGTTACCAAGAAACATCTAAAAATGAAATATCATCGCTTGTCGGAGAGTTCTGCGCCCTCTCAATTTCTTTTAGCACTTCCTCAAAGTTATACTGCTTAAGCGAAAGAAGTCCGTCTGAATGAATAACTAGCCGATTAACTTCTTGTCTAGACAATGTCTTTGAAAAAACCGCCAATTCCCCACCAATAACGCCTCTCTGTGTAGACCATCTCTTCTCTATATTTCTCTCAAACTTCATTACATTCGAACAATTCTCCTTATCTTGAAACAATTGTACAAATGAATCACCATGTGTAACTATCGTTATTTGTACTTTATCTTGATTTGGAATGCGTTCTATTTTCCCGCCAATAAACATTGCTTCACTACCTTTTTTTCGCTTTTCTTCCAAAACATCGCGTAGTAACCACGGTGTTTCTTCTGGCAAGCGAAATGCACTTACTTCCTCTGAAGCTTCTTCTATCCAATTATTTAACTGTTCATTTAATAATGTGGTAATGTTCATTCCATTTTCTTGACATGTTTCAAATAAGTTTACTAACTTCATACCAAGAAATTTCGCAGCAATTTCACCATGAAAAGATAGCCCTACACCATCACATAAGGCAAATACGAAACTAGTTCCATTATCTAGAAATACTAGAAAGTCTTGTCCACTCTCGTTTAAATCCTGCGTTTCTTTTGCTCTTACATAACTATATCTATAAGTAAAATGTTTCGTTTCCTTTTCTTGCAATACCGTTTCTTCCTTTTGCGATAGGGTATATTTCACCTTACTCCCCCCTCCTATCGAACCGGCGTTGCAGCAGACATTTGAAATCCAAGTGATACTAAGTCCGCATTTGTCCCAGGAAACATCATCACAGCACCATCTGCAATATGAAACCCATGTTCCGTCATCATCTCACGATAGCTTTGAGGTATAGGCGATGAAAGTCTTTGCAACTTTGCACCATATTCATCTGTAATCTCTGTATTTGGCATAATCCCTTCCCACTTCTTTATATTAGAAATTTGTTCTTGCATAATTTCATCTGAAATAAAAATATTTTCAATTAGTACGTTTCCATCAGGTACAGACATATTCATAATTCTTCGTACAATTAATTCTGGATCTTCACCAGTTGATGCCCCATCTGTCATATGACAAACAACAGGAGCTGGTCCATCTTGTAAATTTGGTAATTCCTTTTGCAATAACTTCTCCACTACAGAGAAAGCTTTTGCTGTATCAGTTAAACGATGCGTTTGAATTTTTTCTAATGGACGCAGTCTTGCTACCTCGTCTATTGTTTTCACACCACCCAATAAATCAAAAACATGATCGCTATAGGCTAAAATAGATAACTTATACCTTGGAAGCAAGCGACTACCTTTTGTTGAACGAAATACCATTTGGCGAATCGCTAAAGAAAGAGCATCCGTTACAATATCAATTCTTCTTTTTTCTTCTCCGCCTGCATCCATCATTTGGTTCATTGATGCGCTTACATCAAGAAGATAAATTATATAAGCTGGTGTTTGTTGTGTTGCTTGAGTTTGATATAACATGTTTCATACCCTTCCATACATTATTATATGAACTTTTTTTATATTCATATTTCATTATAACTTATGAATTTTCTTTTTCTCAATTCATTATAAAATGTTCTTAATATAATTTACATATTTTCACACAAAAAATTATTCCTTTTAACATGTGTTGAAAGGAATAACCCCCTTCTACACTATAGAAGGGGGTTATTCTTACGGTATAAGACGCGTACAATCTCTCGGAAAAGCACTCGCCTCTCGTACATTTGTTAATTCCAATAGTTTGTATACAACTCTCTCTAATCCAATTCCAAAGCCACCGTGCGAGGGACAACCATATCGGAATGTATTTAAATAAGATTGAAACGTATCTGGATGTAATCCTTTTTCTTTAAAAGAAGTGAGTAACATTTCGTAATCATGAATTCGCTGCGCCCCTGAAGTTATTTCTAGTCCTTTATATAGTAAGTCGAACGAATCAGTAATAGATGGATTCTCTTTATTTGGCATCGTATACATCGGCCTAGCTTCTTTCGGATAATGTGTAATGAAAACAAACTCACTCTTATATGTTTCCTTCACATATTTCCCTAATAGCTTCTCACCTTCTGTATCTAAATCCCCAATTGGCGATTCTTTCTGGTACTTACTTTTCAAAATTTCTTGCGCTTGTAACAATGTAATTTTCGGTATTTCTGTAATAACAGGTACTTCTATTTGTAATAGTTTTAGTTCTTTTTCACAGTTTTTTGCTACTTGTTGAAACATATATCGTAAAACATCCGTTTCTAGTTGCATCACTTCATAAAAATCATGAATAAATCCAAGTTCTACGTCTAACGATATATATTCATTCAAATGACGGGAAGAATTATGATGCTCCGCTCTGTAAACAGGTGCAACTTCAAAAACACGTTCTAATCCTCCAGCTACCATCATTTGTTTATAAAACTGAGGTGATTGTGCTAAATAAGCTTCTTTTTGAAAGTATGGAAGCTTAAAAACATTTGCTCCTCCTTCTGCCCCTTGTGAAACAATTTTCGGAGTAAATACACGTGTGAAATCGTTCTCTATAAGAAATTCACTAAAGCTCTGAACGAGCGTAGATTTTACTTTAAATATCGCGGCGGTTCGCTCATGTCTTAATGATAATACTCTCTCATTTAGAAGTTGATCTAAGCCAACTTGCAATTTCTTTTTATTTATTTCAAACGGAAGTGGTTCTGCGCGATTTAATATTTTCACGTCGTGAGCGAGCACTTCAACTCCTAATTCTGTTTTCGAAGTCTCTACTATTTGACCTACTACTTGAACGACACTTTCCACATCTACCTTATATCCAGCTAACTCATTTTCTAGTACACATTGCATAACTCCTGATCGATCCCTTATTAATAAAAAACTAATATTACCTAGATGACGAATTTTTTTTACCCATCCTTGAAGTAATACAACCTTGCCGCCTTGCTCCGTACATTCTTTTGTGAGTGAACGCTTCATTACATTTCCCTCCAGTAATTTTATATTTATTTACGTTATTGTTGTTGTCATCGTCATCATCCACGGTCACTCACCTCCTTTCAAAGAATACAAAAATCCGCCCCTATAAATAGGGACGGATTTTTCCGCGGTACCACCCAAATTGTCATAATGACCATCTTAGCCCTGATAACGGTAGGTACCGTTTGCTTTTACTAATTATCACGTTCAAAGCAACACTCACAGGTGTCTTTCCATCATGCGGTATCGCAATCTTCTCAGCAACCGATTGCTCTCTGTAGACCTTTGCATCATGTACTTTTCCTGATCCTCACTTTTTATATTTACAGAGTATTCTATCTCTTTGTTTTATAAAACGCAAGCCTTTTTAAATATATTTTGATCTTTCATATCCAATTTTGTACAATCTCCTCTAAAGCCATTCCACGTGAGCCTTTCAATAATATGATATCCTTTTTCGTTATAACTTTTAATACTTCCTCTGCTATCTTGGCTTTACTATTAAATGACTGTACTTTTCCTATATCATATTTCTTTCTCGCTTCTTCCGCTACAATTTCAGCTAACTCTCCATAAGTGAATACATATTGAATGCTCTCTTGATTTAACATTTTACCAATTTCTCTATGATATGTTTCAGCATTCTTCCCTAACTCCAACATATCTCCAATTACTATCATTTTTTTCTTATAGGCATTTAATGTCTGTAACGTTTCAATTGCGGCCTTCATTGAAGAGGGACTGGCATTCCATGCATCGTTAATAATTGTAAAACCTGTTTTAGCAGTTAAAAATTGAAAGCGCATATGAGTAATATTTACTTGTCGCAATGCTTTCTGTATTTTTTCTGTGGGGACATTATAAAATTGACCTACGGCGATTCCAACAATCGCATTTAAAATATTATGTTTTCCATGCAAGGGAACATCGTACTGTATTTTTGAATCATTTAATTTAAAATGAACACCATATTCATCTAATTGCACGTTTGTTGGAAACAAATCATTTGTATACTTTTCACCAAATGCCTTACAAGTTATACTCGATAAATTCTTATTTTTCAAAAGCAATGGCTCATCACCATTATACAAACATAATCCTTCATCTTTTAATCCATCAATAATTTCTAATTTAGCCTTCGCAATTTCTTCTTTTGATCCAAGCGTCTCTAAGTGAGAATGACCAATCATTGTAATGATCACTACATCTGGCTGTGCTATTATTGATAAGTTTCGAATTTGTCCTTTTTCACTCATCCCCATTTCAAGAATTAAAAACTCTGTATCTCGTTTCATTTCTAAAATAGTTAATGGTAAACCGATTTGACTATTAAAGTTTCCCTTTGTTTTATGCACACGACGAGTTGTACTTACAATCGTGCTTATTATATCTTTTACCGTTGTCTTGCCATTACTACCTGTAATTCCAATTACTTTTACATTTAGCTCTTTCCGATAAAATTGTGCCAATTGTTGCAAAGCAAACAAAGTGTCATCTACAAATATAATTGGCATCCCTTTTGGCGGAGTGCTGTAAGACTTTTTCCATAAGGAAGCGACAGCTCCATTATCGAATGCCTCTTTCACATAATCATGTCCATCTTTCACCCTAATGATTGGAACAAATACATTTCCTTCTTTAATGCTTTTGGAATCTATGCAGACACCATGTATCTCTATGTGATGAAACGATTCTTGTAACCCTTCACCGCCTACTACCTCTTCAAGTTTTTTCAAATTCATTTGAATCAAAGTATCACCCTTTCCATTTTATTACATAATTTCCGTTTTATTTACGCATATTGATAAAGTGAAACTTTAATCAGTGGGGATTTTGTTCCTCCCCACTGATTATCAGCCCTCACCAATCGGGCTTTTACGGTAAGCCCGCCCCCCACCTAACTTCTTTGCTTTCCCTGAATTTTGAGGTGGAGGGTCTTACTGCCCGGCAAATAGCGGGATAAAAATTTTATAGCGAGGTGTTTATATGAAAAAAGCGATTAGTTTCTTTCTTCTTTTGTTATGCCTAATTGCAGTGAATGAAACATACGCCTATTCACCAAAATCTTTACCAATCTCCCAAAACTCTGATCAATGGAAAGTGAATATTGATGAACCGAAGAACATAGGTAACAATATGCTTCAAGCTAAAGAAGATGAATTTAAAACATATCAATTTTCAGTAAAAAATGTTGGTAACAGTGAAGTATATAACGTACAAGTCGAAGTATTCCGCAACGAGCCAAAAACGAAAACGAAATATGAACTTTTCTCACGAAAGGAAAGTCGCTTAGCAAGTGGAAAAACTAGATTTGAACATGCTAATTTTCCAGTTGCTACAAAAGCAGATGAAGTTGATGTAATCATTACTTGGCAAGAACACCCTTTCCGCTCCATGAGAAACGGTCAAAAAGTTGAGTCTAGAAAATTTAAAGAGCATTTTGTTTTTAAAGACGAAAAAAACAACTAGAATGCGGATGAATTTACATTAGCATTCATATAGCTTACTTTACTAGTACCAGTTCTTAAGCAAATTAAAAAGTCGTGGCTTATAAACGCCACGACTTTTTATATTAATTCGTACTAATTCCTCTTGCTGCCCAAATACGATCGATATCAGCAGCATGTTGTCCGCCATATAAAAGAGCATCCGCTTGCTTAATCGCTTTTGCTCCATCACTGAATTTAGAGTTTGGTGTTAATGACCAGTGTGATTGTAAAATAATTTTCGTTGCTACATCACGTCCAAAAGCTTGTGCCATCTCATATTGACCTTGTGCCCAAATTTCCCCATCATCATGTACCTCATTTGTAACATCTTTCGGATACACTTTATTCGTATCTAATCGGCGCAAGCACGTCGGATCTGAACTAGAATAAGCTGTCGCATCCCATTCTCCAACACATGCTTTTCCGTAGCCTGTTGTCGATACTGCATCTTCATACGTAGCACCTAAGAAGTCACCAAATCCTTCTCCCATCGCTCCGCCTTCTGCAGAACTACCAAAGCCAGGCACTTGGTTATCTTGAATTGAATGCCCGTATTCATGTGCGATAATACCAGCATCTTCTGCATCATCTACTCCGCCAGTACCAAAAGTTAAAGCTTTCGTTGTCGGAGAATAAAATGAGTTATCAGCCGTCGTTCCATTCACATTCACTTTAATAGAGCGATTATTAATATTTTTAAATCCTAACCCTTGAATGTAACGCTGTAATGTATCGATATGATAATACGACATAACATCTTCAAAGCTATCATTTGCACGTGTATAGTTAAATTGTAAATTTGTAGATTTTGTTTTTGCTTTTGAAGAAATCGTTACATACTCTCCAATTAAAAATCCTGTCCCATCTAAACCTTTTAACGTAACAGTCTTCAATTGATTCGTTAACGCTGTTGAATCTGCATCGTTATTATCTTTTAAGCCTACTTTACTACCGCTAGATACGACTGGGTTAGGTAAAAATACTTTTCCTGTCCCTTCAGCTTTTCGGTTTATATCAACCTTTTTAATTAACTTCCCATTTTCCGCATCAATAAATGTTTCCCATGCACCAAATGGATTATTAGAATGGACTACCACTTTATATACTGGACGAGCAATTCCCTCTTCAACAATATATCCAAATTCTTTCTCTGTAGGAGCCCATAAGTTTTGCTCACTTGCTTCTCCAACATACGCCATTGATTTTTGTATTGCATCTTTTTCACTAATTTTTGTCGTTACTTCCTTCACACCTTTGACGGATTGATAATCAGAAACAGCAAGTACGCCCTTTCCCTCTCCGTTAAGAGTAACTGTAATTTGTTTTGAAAATACAGGTGCACCATTAACAACTTGCTGGAACCTAACATATGAAGCTACTGACGTTTCTGTTGTAGAAATATATTGCAAGTCTGAAAGGTCTGTTTTTAATCCATACTGCGCAGCATTTTCTTTTAAATATTCAGTTGCTTTTTTCTGCGGCGAATAAGCTTCTAGCTTTACTTGCTGCTGTTTTTCCAATGCCGAAACCGTAGAAATCGTCCCCATTACTAACGGCACAGTCATTGCCATTGCCACCATTTTTTTATTAAACATAGAACCACTCCCCCTAATAAAGTAGCTCAACCTTATCCCATTACCACTAGGCAATCATTCCCCACAAAATGGGGGGATAAAAATTGAATCTACGAGTAATTCTCTATAAACAATTCTATTACCTTTCCATTTAGGTTGAGTGAAATTTTCTCAATATTTATGTATAAAATGAGAAAAATACTGTAGAAATATATTTCTACAGTATTTTATTTAGTGTGCTATGAAGAAAGACATTTACTAGAGGACCTATCGAACGGATTATGAGGAAGTTAGCCGGATAAATTTCCATCATACAAAAAGGAAGTTGGAATGATTCCAACTTCCTTTTTTCTTTAATGAGCCGCGCTTAATTTAATTCGAACTTTCGCTTCACCTAAAGATAGTTCATCGTCTTCATTCGTTAAGTGATCAAATGTAAATTGCTTAACGAGTAAATTTTCTTCCAATAAATCTTTATGGTTCGTTAATGTTCGTTGTAGCTCTTCCTCTGTATCAAGAATAACATCTACTCGTAAATTAACCGGTAAATTTAACTGCTTACGATATTCTTGAACCGCTCGAATAAATTCACGCGCCACTCCTTCTTGTAACAACTCTTCTGTTACATTCGTATCTAACATAACTGTATATTGTCCGTTAGTCGTATTAGAGAACCCTGATTTCGCAACTTTCTCTACTACTACATCTTCAGCCGTTACAACTACTTCTTCTCCTGGTGCAGTTTCGTAAACTGCTCTTTCTGTAGATACAAAGTGTTGTACTTCTTCTTTTGATAATTGTTTTAACCATCCATTTATTGCATTCACATTTTTACCAAACTTCGGCCCAGCTGTTTTAAAATTCAGCTTTAATTGATAGGACGTATATTTCGTTTCATCGAGTTCAACATGAAACGCTTTGACATTTAGCTCATCCATGACGATATCACGATAAGATTCCCAATCCATATCATTTTCATTATGCGCTAGTAATACAAGTTCCGCTAACGGCTGTTTTACTTTTAAAGAATGTTGATTACGGTTACTTCTTCCTAGTTCAACAACTTGTAAAACAGCATCCATTTCCGCTTCTAGTTTCGGCTGAAGTAGTGATTCATTTACAACTGGATAATCCTCTAAATGAACGCTACTTCCAGTTAAATTTAAATGAATATCTTCAGCGACAAACGGTGTAAATGGTGCAATTAATTTACTAATTGTCACAAGCACTTCATGAAGTGTCTCATACGCAGCTGCTTTTTCAGCATTCATACCAGATTCCCAGAAACGATTACGTGATCGTCTTACATACCAGTTACTTACTTCATCTACAAGCGCCGCGATTTCACGAGCTGCATTCGTAAATTGATAATCATCAAGTGCTGTTCTCACTTTTTTCGTTGTGCTATGCAATCTTGATAATACCCATTCATCCAATTTCGTCCGCTTTGCGTCATACGTTTCTTTCGGATTATACTCATCTAAATTTGCATATAAAACGTAGAAGCTATACACATTGACTAATGTATCTACAAATTTAGACTTTGCTTCCAGTACTGTTCTTTCCGAGAAACGTTTCGCATTCCACGGAGCACTGTCAACGAGTAGCGCCCATCTTAATGCATCTGCACCAAACTGATTTACTAAATCAACTGGATCTAGTGCATTCCCTTTACTTTTAGACATTTTCTGTCCTTCTTCGTCTAATACATGCCCTAGTGATAACACTCGTTTATAAGGCACTTTTCCTGTATATAGTGCTGATACTGCTAATAAACTATAAAACCATCCACGTGTTTGATCAATGCCTTCTGCAATAACATCCGCTGGAAACTGTTCTTCAAATAACTCTTTATTTTCAAATGGATAATGATATTGCGCAAATGGCATGGAACCACTATCAAACCAAACATCAATTACTTCTGGTGTACGATTCATTGTACTTCCGCATTTTTCACAGCAAACTTGCACTTCATCTACATATGGCTTATGCAATTCCAAATCTTCCGGTGTTTCTTTTGTACTATGCTTTCTTAAATCAGCAATGCTTTTCGGTGCGAATTGATGATCGCAACTTTCACATTCCCATACGTTTAATGGTGTTCCCCAATATCTATTTCGGCTAATATTCCAGTCCACCATATTTTCTAAAAACTTACCAAAGCGTCCATGTTTCATATGGTCTGGATACCAAGTAACAGAATCGTTATTTTGCAAAAATGTATCTTTAATTGCAGTTGTTCGGATTAACCAACTCTCTCCTGCATAATAAAGAAGTGGTGAATCACAACGCCAGCAATGTGGGTAGCTATGTTCATACTTTTCTTTATGATATAGTAAGCCTTCCTTCGCTAAATGACGAACAATATCCACGTCACAATCTTTTACAAATTTCCCTTTCAAAAATGGTACTGCTTCTGTATACTCACCTTTCTCATCTACAACATGCAAGAATGACAATCCTTCACTTTGAACGACTCTATAATCGTCCTCCCCATATGCTGGAGCGATATGAACGAGTCCTGTACCACTATCTGCCGTGACAAAATCTGCTGCGATAACGTGATAGCCATTTGTAACTTCTTTCATTGGAAATGGCGGCATATAAGATGTGTTTACTAATTCTTCACCTTTATGAACAGATAATACTTCATAGTCTTCTTTTAATACATCTTGTACACGTTCTTTCGCAACAATGTATACTTGACCTTCTTGTTTCGCTTTCACGTATTCCATATTTGGATGTACAGCGAGCGCAACATTTGCTGGAAGTGTCCAAGGTGTTGTTGTCCACCCTAGGAAATATTCATTTTCACTATCTTTCACTTGAAACTTAACTGTTGCACTTAAGTCTTTTACTGTTTTATACCCTTGTGCAACCTCATGTGAACTTAGTGAAGTTTGACAACTTGGGCAGTATGGTGAGACTCTATGCCCTTTGTACAATAATCCTTTTTCATGAATCGTCCCTAAAATATGCCATACACTTTCGATATATGGATTCTCTAGCGTAACGTATGGATCATCCATATCTACCCAATAACCGATGCTTTCAGTGAATTCACGCCACTGCTTCTCATATGTGAATACACTCTCTTTACACTTCTGAATAAATGGCTCAATTCCATACTCTTCAATTTCATGTTTACCAGAAATACCGAGTTGCTTCTCAACACCTAATTCTACAGGTAAACCGTGTGTATCCCATCCCGCTTTTCGTAGCACTTTATAACCAGCCATCGTTTTATATCTCGCTACTACATCTTTAATTGTCCGTCCAAGTGCATGTCCGACGTGTGGTAAACCGTTCGCCGTTGGTGGTCCTTCATAAAATACGAAAGACTGTGCGCCTTCTCGATTCTGAATTGATTGCTCGAAAATACTTTGCTCGTTCCACTGCTTACGAATACGTGTTTCTCTCCCTACAGCTGACTCTTTTACATCTACTTTCTTCATCTACAATCACTCCTTTTGAATATTTTAAAGCACACAAAAAACCCGTCCCCATGAAGTAGGGACGGGTTTAACCGCGTTACCACCCTAATTCTATTAGCTCTTCGCTAATAGCACTTAGCAACGTACTATCATACGTGTTCTTTGTAACGGTAGACATCCGTCCGGGCTTACTTATTTCAGCCTCGGCTCCTCGGAGATGATTTTCAAATAACGTCTGCACACCGGCTTTCAGCTATACACCGGCTCTCTGGGGAACAATTCATTATTTTACTCGTTCTCGTCTTCAGATTTGTATACTTTATTAAAAGCTATTTTATGCCATTGGGCAATGAATTGTCAACTAATTCTAAATATATATTTAATTATACCCTTTTTTCACAATTCCTATACAATTATTTCTTAAATTCTTGTATTCCAGCTAAATCTTCATCTTCTTCAATAAGCTCAGCAAAGAATCCTGATTCATCCTCACGAAGAACAATTTCAAGCTCTTGCTTCGCCTCTTCAATTCTATTTAACTGTGCTAAATAACAAGCGCGATCGTATCTTGCTAACAAATCACTCGCATCTATTGTTAATACATCATTTGTTATTTTTTCTGCCTTTAGTGTTTGTCCGGCACCATGATACGAAGATGCTAAAGAAAGAAGAATTGCTGCTTCATTTGGATGGTGTATAGAAGCATTTTCTAATACATGAATTGCCTCTTCAAACCTTTCTTGACTTTGATACATTTCTCCTAAAGCAAGAAACGCTCTACTTACAAACGGTGTTTGCTCCGTTAATTGTAAGGTAATCTTTTCTGCTTTTCTTTCTTCTCCTATTTTAAAGAATACTTGTGCTTGTAAAAGAAGCGTATCATAATCATCTGGTAACTCTCGAACCATTTGCTTCGTTAATTCTGAAGCATCCCGTAACATATCTTCTTCCTCACACGCCATGAAAAGATTTACAAGTTGCTTCGCTATATCGTAATCCCATTTATTTTCTAACGATGTTTGCAATACATCTATCGCCTCTTTATACATCGCCACATTCTCGTAAAATAGTGAAAATCGCTGCGCTGCCATACTATTTTTTTGATTTAACTTTAACGAAATTTCATACAAATCAATGATTGTAGTAATAATCGAAATTTCTTTCGCACGGTTTTTCATACGATAAAAAGCTCTCGTAATTATGGATTTTTTCGGCTGTTCATTTTGTTGACGTTCTATCCATCTTTCCGTCACCGCAGATGCAGCATACATAAATGCCATACTTCTTTCTGCCTTCTTCACCTTTAATGTATGAAGAAACTCTCGTATGTTAGACAATTTCTTATGTTGTTCTATCGCTTTTACATACACATCAAATATTCGTTCATTATTTGCATCTTTTTGTATAACTTTCATTGCAATTTCAATTGCTTTTGCATTTCTTTTTTTCACTAACACTTTGGCATAATGATATAGAACTTCTATATGCTCACTATCTAATTGAAGTGCCTCTTCAATCTGTGCTTGTTCTTTATCTATTTCATCCATCGCTCCATACACATATGCAATCGCATCTAATCGCCATATTTCAGGTGCTTCGTCCGCTAATTGTTCTAGTTCTGTCAGTAACTCTTCCTGAAGACTCATTTCTACTGAAAGCTGTGCCAAATATTCCATATTAATATGCATCGGCTCTTCTTTCATAGCCTGAACCATATGACTTTGTTCTTTAGAACGATTTTCTTCTTTTTCATATATTTCTGCAAGCTGTAAATGCACACCTACGAAATTCTCATCAAGCTCTAAACATGTTTCATACGCTTGTTTTGCTTCCGTCAATTGCCCTAATGCCATAAGTATTTCACCAATTCGGTAATACGGTAATGCCGTTTCCTTTTGTTCTATCGCCTTATTATACCTTTTCATCGCTTGGCCGTACTGCCCAATAGATTCATATAAAATACCTGTATAACAACCGTATTCGCTTATTTCTTTTCTTTCTTTGTGTAACGTTCTTAAGAATGCTATACCTCTTTGTACAAATACCGTTCCTTTAATTCGATTCACATATTCATCTAACGCACTTGCCACATTATATTCACTCTGCTTTATACCACTCTCTAACTTAGACAAAGCTACTTTAAACCCTTCTTCATTTCCACCAAGTTCAACCTCAGCATCCCATAGAACCATTCCCGCATTCATAAGAAAATCTTGGCTCTTTTCAATTTGTTTTTCAATACCGAGAATATATTGTTTCGCTTCCTTGTATTGTTCTTTCGCCATATAAACTTGCGTAAGTCCAAAGTGAGAATAAACATCATCATGATTTTCTTCTAAAGCACGATTATACAATGTTTCTGCTTCTTCCAGACTATCATTTTGAAAATGATAGTCACCGAGTTTTACGTATAGAGGTGCCTTATCGTCACAATTCTCAATACCTTTTAATAAAATTTCTTTCGTACTTTCCTCATCCTTCAAATCAGACTCGTATATTTCCGAAAGTTTCGTATAGATGTAAGGTGCATTACTATCCAAATAAATCGCTACTTTAAGCCCTTTTATCGCTAAATGTAATTTCCCTAAATGATGCGCACATCTCGCGCGCTCATACCATACATGTGCCTCATTTTTATTCTCTCTTAATAGGTCATTAAAAATTTCATACGCTTCTTCATATCTTTCTAAATCTATTAATATTAATCCGTGATTCGTTAAAGTGAATCTTTCTGGACTACGTTCTAAAGCAACTTGAGAAAACTGCAACGCCTTTTCAGATTGATCGATATACATGTATGATAGAGCGAGAAAACTCCAAGCAATCGGCTGATCTGCGTCTAATTGTAATGATGAACGAAAACTTGAAATCGCTTCTATATAACTTTCCTGTTCAAAAGCATATCTTCCGTTTATTAAATGATATAAAGCACGATTATTTTTCTTCTCAACACTTGTCAGCATTTGCCCGGCTTTTTCTAATTCTTGAAGGCGAATAAAGCACTGCGCACCATGCAATTTAACAAAATCTGAGTTCGGAAACTTCTCCATTAACTTTTCAATACAACATATAATAAACTCATTATCTACTTCAACATCTAAATGCTTAACTGTATATAACCACGTATTCGGATTATCACTCGTCTCTTTTAAAAATTGTACTAAGTTATGAATCCCCTCTTTATCAT
Source organism: Bacillus sp. K2I17 (assembly GCF_002209985.1). Taxonomy (NCBI): domain Bacteria; kingdom Bacillati; phylum Bacillota; class Bacilli; order Caryophanales; family Bacillaceae; genus Bacillus; species Bacillus sp. K2I17. The sequence continues at coordinate 55,437 of NZ_NJGF01000012.1, read as the reverse complement.
GTTCATCTAAATGATCCGTAAGAGAAAAAATAGATTTAAAATAATGATTTTCTTCTTCATTTAAAAATGCTAACTGCTCCTTCTTTTCTTTCGGAACAAACGTAATCGCTAAACAACCTGTGTAACGATATTTTTCTTGTAACTTACTATATTCCACAATAACTGGTTCTATAAAGTTCGGATCTTGAACATAAAAAGCTTGTAACGTATCATCATATCCAGATAGCACTTGTACATGTGAAGCATGCTCAATATCTATACTTAATAAAACAGGAATCCCTTCATCCAGCAGCCTCTTATAATTTTCCTCATTCCCTTTAAAATAACGATATTCATAACCTAATTCTTCTAAATAAGAAACAGTATCTGAAAACTTTGACCCTGTCATATCAAAAATAAACTCTGCTATTTCATCTTGTGTACGTTTTTCTCCCCATAACTGCAACATCATTTCTAAACTTGTCGGAACACAATAATTATCCTTTTGTACAATAGGAACTATCGGTAAATGCACCTTTTTTCCATCTGGATTTTTTTCTAAATTATGATATAAAGACTCTTTTAAACTTTTTTCTTCTTTTAATAACTGTTGTAAATCTACAAGTTTATTCATTTTGTAAAGCGCTTCTGCACGTAAATGTACAAAGTAAGCTTTATACGCATGATAAGGAAGCTGATTATTTATGTTATCTATTACCGCTAACATTTCTTCATACTTCCTTAAATCTAATAAATATTTTACCTTTTCAAAATGAAAATATGGTACTTGCGGGAACTTTACAATCGCATCATCAATTAGCTGTAATGCACGTTTTTGTTCTCCTTGATTCGCATATAATTGTGATAATAAATAGGTAGATAGCTCTTCACAATCTTTATGCTGCATGCCGGCTATAAATTGTTCTTCTGCTTTCTCCCATTCACCTGTATGCATATAGACGTAGCCCCATTTATCAAATACGGCACGTGAACTGTACTCCTCTGCCTTTTGCATATAGATTAGGGCTTCTTCATTTCGTTTCATTTCCAACAAACATCGTACTAATGTAAAATATGTTTTCGCTAAAAGATCAGCTTCTATTTCTTCTTTACTTACCTCTTCTAATGAGTCTTTTAACAACTGTTCTACTTCAAGTATTTTCCGCTCATCAATTAACTCATCACAATATAAAGAGAGCGTTCTCATATTTGGGAATTTTTTGTAGGCGTAGCGAATGAGGAATGAACTGTATTGGTGCATAAGCCCTTCATCAGTAAGACGTATTAATATGTCAAACTCCTTATGTGAAGGAACACTAGCAAGCCAACTCTTCAAATAAGATAAAGTATTCTTTTCTTTTATATATGAAATTTCATTATTTATTTCCTGTAATCCATCTATAAATCTCTTGTCTTTCAAACAAGCATCTAACTGCTTAAAATCTAGCATGTATTCACCTCGAATATTTATTTGTACTGCTACTTGCTTAGATTTTACACATCATATTGTAGGTATTCAACTAAAATCTCTTATAATGGATGGTATTAATTAATATTATTCAAATTTATAACAAAATATAGTAAAAATGATTGTTTTTCTCCATATTTTGTTTAATTAAATGGAATAACGTAACATGAGGATTTTATCTTTTGGAAGCTGAAATCCGTACATGAAATTATATCGGCGATAATTTAAATATATCGACGATTTTCAAAATATATCAGCGATTATACGGTGGATATCGACTTACCGACAAAAAATGACAATCCTCAATAAATCGCTATCTTTCAACATACTATTTCACCAAATGTAATTTTCATATTCGGGGCATATACTAAAGAAGAATGTAGATGAAATGCCTTAAAAAATCGGAGTTCAGCTTCATATTGAGCTAGCGCATCATCATATGTTAATCCTCTAGCCATTAAACGTTCTATAAAATGCTGTTTATCACCCGGATCCCCTGCAATCCCCTCTTCTTTTAATGAATGATACAACCTTTGTTTATCATTATAGTGCATATTAGAATCTAAAAAGTTCACTTTATCACTTACTCTACATTCAATATTTTTTACGCCTAGTTCACTTAAACACATCGGTATTTTCATACCAATATTTCCATCTTTTCCGCTTCTCTGCATGTCATTTTCAAATAACTTCTGCAAAGCACCTAGCCTAATAATTTCCGATTGATTCTCTCCATCTAAAGAGTATGAAGACATATTTGATATCCAATGTGGTTCAAAACAGATTATTTTTCCGCCCTTTTTAATTGAATGTATCATTTTTTTTAGCATCATTTTTGGCGAACTCATATGTAATAAGAAAGCATGACAAATTGCTATATCGTATGTATCTTTCAATTCAATTTCTGTAGCATCTCCCTCAAGAAATTCTGTCTCATACGGAAGTAAACGAAACAACTCTCTCGCTTCAGATAATAATGTTTCTCCACTATCAATGCCTGTATACTTTGATCCTTCTGGAAGTAAAGGCATTAATACTAAGCCTAAATAACCATATCCACAACCATAATCAACAATATGTGGCTTAGTAATCTTCCAAACCATATTTACTAAAAAGCTTACATAATCGTCGTTGTAATATAAATCTCTTGTGTTTTTTAAATATGCTAGTTTACTGTTCCAATCGTATGTTTCCAAGTTTAACGCCTCCTTTTTATATATGACATTACAATTCTCCATTTAATAAGGACATTCCTACACTTGAAACAATTCTAGAAAAATTTAGATTTAATAAAATAAAACTTCTGCTTTCACATTTTCTATAAAAATAAATAGGCATACATATCTACTATGATACGTATACCTATTTGTTTCACATCTCCTCAGGTGCCTCCACCCCAAGTAAACGTAATCCCTCTTTTAATACAACCGTCACAGCATATACTAATGCGAGTCTGCTGTCTTTCTCTTCGCTCTCTTCTAATATACGAACATTACCGTAATATTTATTAAACGATTGTGCTACATCCAATACATATTTTGAAATGATTGATGGCTCATTTTTGTTGAAAGCTGCTTCAATTATTTGAGGGAATTTATTCAGTAATTTTACAACGCTCCAGCTATGATCATCTTTTAATGCAAACGTACACGTTTCAAATTCTACACTTTCTTTTCTTAAAATAGAGCACGCACGTGCATGTGTGTACTGTACATACGGTCCTGTTTCACCTTCAAATTTCAGCATGTTTTCTAATGAGAATTCGATATTATGCATACGCTCGTTTTTTAAATCGTGAAAGATAACTGCGCCAACACCGACTTGCTTCGCTACTTCTTCTTTCTGTTTTAAGTTTGGATTTTTCTCTTCAATATTTTGTTTTGCAAGGTCAATTGCTTCTTCAAGTACTTCTTCAAGTAAAATAACTCTTCCTTTACGTGTCGACATTTTCTTACCATCTTTTAAAATGAACCCAAACGGTACATGTTCCATGCCGTCAACCCAATTGTATCCAAGCTTTTTTAATACAGTGAAAAATTGATTAAAATGTAAACTTTGTTCTGGGCCAACTACATATAACGCTTTATCAAATGCATATGTGTTTTGACGGTATAACGCTGCTGTTAAGTCACGTGTTGCGTAAATCGTTGCACCATCGGATTTTCTAATTAAGCAAGGCGGCATTCTCTCTTCTTCTAAATTAACGACTAACGCACCTTCTGACTCTTCAAGCAAATCATGTTCTTCTAAAATCCCTATAAAATCTTCCATTAAGTTATTATAAAAGGCTTCTCCTTGAAAATTAGTAAACTCAACACCGAGAAGTTCATAAATACGAGAAAATTCTTTTAAGGATTCGTGACGGAACCAATTCCAAAGCTCAACAGCTTCTTCATCACCTTCTTCTAATTTCTTAAACCAAGCGCGTCCATCTTCTTCTAATTCTTCATCGTCTTTTACCTCTTCATGAAATTGAACATATAACTTAAATAGTTCACGTATTGGATCCTCTTTAACTACTGCTTCATTTCCCCATTTTTTATAAGCGGTAATTAACTTTCCAAACTGTGTGCCCCAGTCTCCAATATAATTAATTCCTACAACTTCATAACCACATTTTTCAGCAATATGTTTCAGTGAATTTCCAATCATTGTAGAACGTAAATGCCCCATTGAAAAAGGTTTCGCGATATTAGGAGAGGAATAATCGATAACTACCGTTTTTTCACAACCAAAGTGATTTTGACCGTACTCTTCTTTCTCCGCTAAAACCGTTTTTAATACATCATCACTTACCGTCTCACGATTAAAAAAGACATTTACATAAGGACCAACAGCCTCTACTTTCGTAAAAAATGGATCACTTAATTTTCCTGCCACTTCCTTTGCGATAATAGCTGGTGATTTTTTATATTGCTTCGCAAGTGAAAAACATGGAAATGCCGCATCTCCGAATTCATCTTGTTTCGGCGTTTCGATTAAATCTAAAATTTGATTTTGCGTTAATTCATTCGTAAAAATATCGGATAAACTTTCCGCAAACTGTGTTTTATAATCCATACTATATAACCTCCTTATTTTTTTAAACACAAAAAACTCGTCTCTAAAAAGAGACGAGTTTAAACCCGTGGTACCACCCTTGTTGTTCATTACGAACCACTTTCCCGTTTATAACGAGGACAGGGGGCCTCGGCTTACTCTACTATTCGTTCAAGAAGCATCTCCGAAGTGCGCTTCATCTTTTCCTTCCGCACTAGGCTCACACCATCCCTAGCTCGCTTTCCTTCTAAAAAAGACTACTCTCTTCATCACCGACAGTATATTTAATTAATTATTGCTTATTATACATCTTTTCAAACAATTAGCAAGGGTCAATTACACCAAAGTGAAACTTAGCACTTCTTCTTTTGTATACATGAAAATTATGTTTTTCAAATCTAGAACTACGGAAATGATCTTTCAGAACGACACGCTTTCTCGCCACACGCTTCGCTTCTGCAATTGTTTCGTTAGTAATATCATGATACAAAGCGAAGTATTTTAATCCTTTTATTCCATCTGATTCTATAACAGTTTCTTCAAACATCGGATCAAGGTACACAACATCATAACTATTGTCTTCACATTGTGTTAAAAATGCGTAATGCTCCGTTTGCTTCACATCGATTCGTTGCATTGCCTCATCAATTTCAGAAACAGTTGAAGACCATGTTTTTAAACCATTTTCCATAATATAAGCCATATACTCATTGCCTTCAAGTCCCGTTACTTTTCCGCTTTCACCAACAATATAACTAGCTACAATACTATCTGATGCCATACCGAGCGTACAATCTAATACTGTCATTCCGCTCTCTAATTGCGCGGCTTGTACAAACGGATCGTGTTCTCCGCGCATTAACCTTTTCACACGAAACATCGCTGAGTTTGGATGAAAGAAAAATGACTCTTCCGTTCCTCTCGGATAAATAGCTAATCGGTTTTTCCCTACAACAAGTACATCTTGTTCATACTGCTCATGCAGTTTATGTACTGGTACGTCATTACGTTTAACGAAAGAACGATTTAATTCTGCTGCTACCTTGTTTGCATAATCTGTCATTTCTTTGTTTGTTCTTCCTGCTGTTGTTACGATCATTGTTTCACCTCTATATAAAGAAAAGAGGGAGATTTACTCTCCCCCTTCTTTAGCAATTCTTTTCGAAAGCATGTTCTAAATTCGTAATAATTTCGTCCATAGTTGCACCTTCAATTTCATGACGGTGAATGAAGTGAACAACTTCTTTTCCTTTTAATAATGCCATAGATGGTGAAGATGGAGGAATTTCTCCGAAGTATTCACGCATTTTTGCAGTAGCATCTTTATCTTGACCTGCGAATACAGTTACAAGATGATCTGGTTGTTTTTCAGCACGAACAACTGCTTGACCTGCTGATGGACGTGCTAAACCAGCTGCACAACCACAAACTGAGTTTACAACTACTAAAGTTGTACCTGCCGTGTTTTCCATAAATTCTGTTACAGCTTCTTCTGTAGTTAACTCTTCAAACCCAGAACGCACTAATTCTTGACGCATTGGGATTACCATTTGGCGCATGTATTCTTCATAAGCATTTGACATCGTGTAATCTCTCCTTCAACTTTCATTCCAAATTCATCATATCACGCTCTATTACTAGGTGCAAAAGAAAGATAACGATGATTTCATTTTTTTGTAGGGATTTCACAAACCCCTTCACAGCAATGTCCAACTGGGACAAGTTTTCTATTGTTAGCGATATAATCGTATACTTTACTTCCAAATCCGAGTACGATAGATAGTTTTATAAAAGGAACGGCAAACCAATAAGATGGAACGGCCTTTGCTAATACATGTATGCTATGAATTCCGGCATACCACTTATTATTTTTTAAAATATACAATCTTTGTTCCATCTTACTTTGTAGTTCTTGAGAAAGTTCATACTTCTCAACTACATCTTCATCTCGAAATGAAACAAATTGCATCTTACCCTTTTTATCTAGTTTTTTCGTACGTTCTGCAACCGCCGTACACATCGGACACCAACTATCATAGAAAACAATCATACATTACTCCCCTTTACGAGACTCCGTCATTTGTTTCCATACAGAACCTTTTGCTTCTTCTCCACCTTCAATACGCTCTAATGCTAGACGCGCTTGCATCGCTACTTCAAACTCCGGATCATCTTGCGCTGCTTTTAATGCAGGAATCGCACTTTCATCTCCAAGTTCAAATAAGAACATAGCTGCACGCCAGCGTACTAATTTACTTGAATCTTTCAGAGATTTAATCATAACGAACATCGCTGCTGGATCACCTACGTCTGATAAGCAATCGCCCGCTGTACGGCGAACACTTACTGAACGATCTAATAACGCTTTATATAATAATGGCAATACCCCATCACCTTTTACCATACCTAAATACGCTGTTGCTAAACGGCGGATTGAAACTTTTTCATCATCTAACGCCATCTTCAACACTGGCATATCTTCTTCAGTAGGATCCATTTGCTCTAATGCTGCAAAACGATTTTTCCAGTCAGCATCTTTCATCATCTCTACTGTTACTTTATATGGCTCACGCTTTTGAATCGTTACTTCAACAGCACCTGCCTGGTTTAATAATTCTTTAACTGTTTCATTTACACGTTCTTCTGAATAAGCAGCAACAATCTCTTCTACTACTTCTTTCCCGATTTCTTCAAAATTACCGTAACGTGTACCTTGTTCTACCCATTTGCGCTCTTTCACAACGTTTGGTGCAGACATTTGAACTTTCATAATTGATTCTTTAAAACGATCTGGTAAACCAACACGTTCTTCCGATGTTCCATCTGTTAACTTTACTTGCATTGGAATTGTAAAGAACATTTGAACAAACACTTTCACTTCCCCAAAATGAGCAAGTTGTTGTTCTTCACTTTCTTCTACTACCTGTTCGCCGAAAACAGCACGAACTTGTTGTAATAAAACTTTCCAGTCAAACTTCGCATTTCGCTCCACTGCTAAAAAGTCGGCTACATGATATACACCTTTAATGCCTTCAATTTTCAAAATTTCTTGCACTTGCATTGGTGCTTGTTCTTTATTTTCATTTGTATAATTATTACGCGCTCCTGATGGTAATACTTCATTCAAAATAACTTTCATTGTATTTGGACTTGGCGTCGGTTCAATTGCTTTAATCTTCACGTAAAAAACTCTCCTTTATTGCGTGTTCTTAGCTGTATTGTAACATGTTATCACTCTATACTCCTACTCGGATGCTTAATTTTGCTAATTCCTTTTCTACATTTCTTAGAAGTTTCATTCATTCTATTTTCACCTAATCGTTCGAAAACTAAAGTTAAAAGTATAATTGACAATACCAGAAAAAGGGATTATCCTTAACTCATAAAATGACTACGGTCATTTTATGATCAAAGTCACTCTAAGTTGGAGGGATATCAAATGAATAATGTCATAATTATTGGTGGCGGTATTGCTGGACTTTGCGCAGCAATTTCCTTACAAAAAATAGGATTAGATGTAAAAATATATGACCAAAATACTGAACCTACTGTTGCTGGTGCAGGTATTATCATCGCCCCAAATGCGATGCAAGCACTTGAACCATACGGAATTTCTGAGAGAATAAAAAAATTGGCAACGAAAGTGACGGCTTTAACCTTGTATCCGAAAAAGGAACTATTTTTAATAAATTGACCATTCCAGCATGTTATCCAAAAATGTACTCCATTCATAGAAAAAATTTACATCAATTACTACTTTCTGAACTAAAAGAAGATACTGTCGAATGGGGAAAAGAATGCGCAAAAATAGAACAAAATGAAGAAAACGCCTTAAAAATATTATTCCAAGATGGTAGTGAAGCACTTGGTAATATACTCATTGCTGCTGATGGTATTCATTCTGTCGTTCGAAAACAAGTAACACAAAGCGATAATTATCGTTATGCAGGATATACGTGTTGGCGCGGCGTAACTCCTACTAATAACCTTTCTTTAACAAACGATTTTATTGAAACTTGGGGAACAAACGGTAGATTTGGTATCGTCCCTCTTCCCAATAACGAAGTATACTGGTATGCGCTCATAAACGCTAAAGCTAGAGATCCAAAATACAAAGCTTACACAACAGCAGATTTATATAATCATTTCAAAACTTACCACAATCCCATCTATTTTAAATAATGCATCGGACGTTACTATGATTCATCGTGACATTGTAGACATTACACCAATGAAACAGTTTTTTGAAAAGCGCATCGTATTTATTGGGGATGCAGCTCATGCACTTACTCCTAATTTAGGTCAAGGAGCTTGTCAGGCAATTGAAGATGCAATTATTTTGGCTGAATGTATTAAGAATAATGCCCATTATCGTCAAGCGTTCATAGAATACGAACAAAAAAGACGAGATAGAATTGAAAAAATCTCAAATACTGCTTGGAAAGTTGGAAAAATGGCGCAAATAGAAAGTACACCTTTAACTATAGTGAGAAACGAAGTAATGAAACGTATTCCGAAATGGATTTCTGAAAGACAAGCACATGAACTATACAACTTTCATTTATAACAAAAATGAGAAACAGCATTCTCTACCCTTCTTTCAATTACATTAAACTTAATCATGAAGTAAGATTTTATTTAAGATTATCTATTAAACAGATATAATTGTTTGTGTTAGGAGTAGATAAAATGCTTAGAGAAACGAGAAAAAAAGAATTAAAAGAACTTATATTCCTAAAAGCAGTACAACTCTTCCAAGAACGCGGGTACGAAAATGTAACGGTTCAAGATATTACTACTGCATGCGGGATTGCAAAAGGAACTTTCTTCAACTACTTTCCGAAAAAAGAAAACATATTATTATTTTTAGGTGATTCTCAAATTGAGCTATGGAATGAAAGTTTAAAAGCATATGAAAATGTGGAACATCCAAAAGAAAGAATCAAACTTGTTCTAGGAGACTTACTAGACCGTTTTACTGGACATGGTGATTTAATGCAGCATGCCGTCTTTGAGATTATTAAGTCTAACTACTTAGTAGAAAATGAAGTAAAAAGCATACAACAACTACAAGAAGGTTTATCTTCAATTATTGCAGAAGCAAAAGCGACAGGAAAATTAAACAGTAAATGGGATATACATATTATCACCTCTACAATTATGAGTACTTATTTTTATACATTAATGTCCCATTCACTATTACATGCTAATGAAATAAACGTGAAAAATATACTCAATCAACAATTAGATGTTGTTTGGGAGGGTATCAATCAAAAGTGATAGAGGGCTATACTACTAAGCCCTCTTATTGTGATGCCCCCTCCCGCCTTTTCTCCAAAAATGTAATGCTCTCAATCAGAACTTCCGTTATATATATTCTCTTTCCTTGATCATCTTCGTAATTCCTCGTATGAATACGTCCGGTAATTCCAACAAGTGACCCCTTCTTACAATATTCAGTTACATTCTCAGCCGATTTTCTCCAAACGACACAATTAATAAAATCTACTTGTTGCTCACCTAAACTATTTCGAAAACCTCTATTCACCGCAACACATACTCGTGCATAAGCGACACCTTGCTTTGTGTAGTATAATTCTGGCTCCTTTGTCAATCTACCGATTAATACAACTCGATTCATCATATGTTATACCACCTCACATATTTTTCTTCATTGTAAAGAAAAATGTATGAAGGGTAAAAAGCGTAAAATAATATATTTTAAAGTAAAAAATATTATTTTATATGCTGTAAAAGAAAAAAAGAAACCTTACATATATTAAACATGTAAGGTTTCAAAATTTATACTTCACTACAGGAAATGTAATATCCACCGCGAGCCATCTTTATCTCAACACGATACATTACATTTTCTAAGTAAAAAGTAATCGGTTTAACTTTACTCTCAAAATTCAATTGTTCCTGACATTCAACCGCATACCTTTCAATAGCGGAAATAATAACTTCTGATGATGGATACGTTAAAGCATCTTCTAGTTCTATGAAAAAACTTTTAGAAAATAGTTTTTTCATAATCCCTTTCTTCTCTTTCATCATATTCCATCCCCCTTCAATTTGAATTACCAACAACCATATTATACCATTACCGAAATTACCCTGCATTAACAGGCAGTATAAGCCTCACTGATTAAAATTTCACTCTATCTTTGAAAATAAAAAAATCCTGCATTTTTTATGCAGGATTTTTTATTAGTCATTTTTCGTAAAGTAAGAAACGAAACGAAGAATTTCTAAATATAACCAAACTAATGTAAGCATTAGTCCCATCGCAGTGTACCACTCCATATATTTCGGAGCTTGACTACGTACACCATTTTCGATTAAATCGAAATCTAGTAATAAGTTTAATGCAGCAACTACGATAACAACTGCACTAATAATAATACCAATCGTACCGCCTTGGTGAATGTACGGAACAGTTACACCAAACATGTTTAGTAGAAATACGACTAAATACATAACCATAATTCCAAGTGTTGCTGCCATCACGCCTGTACGGAATTTATCCGTTACCTTTACTACACGCGTTGCATATAACACTAACATTGCAAATAGAATTGAGATTGTTAGTAATACAGCATTTAAAACGATAGAATCGCCAAATTTCATTGTATAAACTGCTGAAATACTACCTAATACAACCCCTTCTACCGCCGCATAGATTGGTGCACCAAAAGGTGAAATACGCGGAAAGAACATAGACGCAAATGCGATGATTGCCGCAACGATTAAAGCACCAATTAATACCGGCATCTTCATCGTCCCCTGCATCATCTGTATGTATGAATAGACAGACGTTGCAAGTAGCAAGATAAGCATAATAAACGTTTTGCCTACTGTTCCGCCAATCGTCATCGCAGAAGCGCTTGCTCCCTCTTTACGGAATGCCTCTTTTTTCAACATTGGATTAGATGTTCTCATTTTTTCCCTCCTAAAATAGGTTCTACCAATAGTGTAAAGTTTTTCTCTTTACTTTTCAATATATGCAGCTTGTTTTTATTTTAATCCTTCAACGATGTCTGATAGTTCACTCCATCTTTCCATCGTTTTTTCTAGCTCTTCTTCTGTTTTCTGCTGTGCTTCAGATAATTCTTGTGCCTTTGTGAAGTCAGATCCAACTTTCGCAAGTTCTTCTCCAATTGACTCAATTTTCTCTTCTAGTTCGGCAATTGTATCTTCAATTGTTTCCCATTCACGCTGCTCTTTGTATGAAAGTTTACGTTTACGTTGTTGTTTCGGAGCTTCTTCTACTACTTTTTTCTCTTTTTGAACTTCCGCCTTCTCAATAAGTTCTTTCGTCTTTTCCATTTCTAAAAAGTCCGTATAACTACCTAGGAATTCACGCACTTCGCCTCCGCCACTAAAGATGAACAATTCATCTACTACTTTATCTAAGAAGTAACGGTCATGCGATACAGTTAAAACGACACCTGGGAAATCTTCTAAATAATCTTCCAGTACTGTTAATGTTTGTGTATCTAGATCATTCGTAGGTTCATCAAGTAATAGTACGTTTGGTTCTCCCATTAAAATACGTAATAAATATAAACGTCTTCTTTCACCACCAGATAGTTTACCAAGCGGTGTACCATGTGAGTGCGTCGGGAATAAGAAACGTTCTAGCATTTGAGATGCACCAATTACTTTTCCGTCTGTCGTATGAATAACTTCTGCAATCTCTTTAATGTATTCAATCATACGCTGATTTAAATTCATCTCTTCATTTTCTTGCGTATAATAAGCAACTTTTACAGTTTGTCCTACTTCAACTTCACCACTATCAGGAGCTAACTTGCCTGCAAGCATATTTAATAGAGAAGATTTTCCGCTTCCATTCGCTCCAATGATTCCGATACGATCTCCTGGTTTCACAATATGATTAAAGTTGTGTAATACCGTTTTATCACCGAATTTTTTCGTTACATCTTTTAACTCAAGTACTTTTTTGCCAAGGCGACTCCCGCTAAGCGCAATATCAACTGACTGTTTTGCAGCTGGTCCTTCTTGACCTTTTAACTCATCAAATCGTTGAATACGTGCTTTTTGCTTTGTCGAACGAGCTTTTGCACCGCGGCGGATCCATGCTAGTTCGCGGCGATATAAGTTTTGACGTTTTGATTCTTGCGCAATTTCTTGTTCTTCACGAAGTGCTTTCGCTTCTAAAAATGTACTATAGTTTCCTTCGTAACTATATAGTTTACCATTGTCTAATTCAAAAATGCGGTTTGTCACACGATCTAAGAAATAACGATCATGGGTTACAAGTAATACCGCACCAGTATATCTTGCTAAATATTCTTCCAACCATTCAACTGTCTCATGGTCAAGATGGTTCGTAGGCTCATCCAAAATTAATAAATCAGGTGTTTCAATAAAACATTGCGCCATTGCAATACGCTTTTTTTGTCCACCAGATAGGTTTCCAACAGTTGCTGTAAAATCAGTAATTCCTAATTTCGTTAATAACGATTTTGCATTCGCATTTGCTTCCCATGCACTCATCGCATCCATACGTTGCTGCACTGCAAATAATTGTTCCTGTACTTTTTCATTACTTGGATCTTTTTCGATATTTAATAACGATTGTTCATAATCACGAAGAAGACGAATTAAAGGTGTATCACCATGGAACACTTGTTCTAATACTGTTAGTTTTTCATCAAACTCTGGTTGCTGTGATAAATAACTAATTGTATAACCACGTGAATGCGTCATATCACCTGTATCAGGAGTTTCTAACCCTGCAATAATTTTTAATAATGTCGATTTACCAGTACCGTTTACACCAATGATTCCGACACGTTGTCCTTCTGTAATACTACATGATAATCCATCAAATAACGGTTTTTCTCCGTATGATTTCGATAAGTTTTCCACAGTTAACATTTTCATATTTGTGCATTCCACTCTTTCATAAATTGTTCAATAAACTGTTCCATATAACGATGACGAACTTCAGCCTCTTGTTTTGCTGCGTTCGTGTTCATTAAGTCTTTTAGTTTTAAAAGTTTTTCATAGAAATGATTTAAAGATGGATCGTTATTTTTTCTATATTCATCTTTCGTCATCACTTCACGCGGAGGAATAGTTGGATCATACATTAATCTCCCTTTCGCTCCACCATACGCAAATGTGCGAGCTATTCCAATTGCTCCAAGAGCGTCTAAGCGATCCGCATCTTGAACAAGCTTCCCTTCAAGTGAATCCACTTTACCGCCATGACCACCTTTATAAGACATATTGGCGATGATATGAAGAACATGTTTACTTTCCTCTTCTTCAACATGTAACTCTTCTAACCAATCAGAAACTTTTTTCATTCCTGCTTCTTCACTTTCATTTAACTTCTCATCTGCCACATCGTGAAGTAATGCTGCCATTTCAATTATAAAACGATTTCCCCCTTCTTGCTCGGATAAAGAAATCGCCAGTTTATGTACGCGTTCAATATGATACCAATCATGCCCACTCGCATCTTTTTCTAAAATATGTTTTACAAAAGTAATTGTTTTTTGAATCTTTTCTTGTTTTGTCATTTTATCTTCACCCAGTTACTTATTGTAACACGCCCGCATTTTTTCATCACATATTTTCTTGTCCGCCCATACACTGAGTGGTAAGCATCATCATGGAGGAGGAATAAATATGTTCTATAATAATCAACCGCCTTATCCACAACAACCATTTTACCCTCAGCAACAGGACCAAAGATACACAGAACAATATGAAGAACAAGAGCAACAATATGAACAAAACCCATACGAAACACCGCAAAACCAAGAAGCTAATTATCAACAAAGCTCATACGACACACGTCCTAATTATGAATATCCTCAAAACCCATATGCAGCACCGCAAAATCAAGAACAACAATATCAGCAAAATCCATATGCAACAACGCAAAATCAAGAAACTGAATATCAACAAAATCCATACGACTCACGTCCAAATTATGAATACCCTCAAAATCCATATGTAGCACCACAAAATCAAGAGCAACAATTTCAACCAAATCCATACGCAACTCAGCCGCAACAACAAATGTACCAACCAAACTACAACGCGCGTGTCTCACCGCCTAAACCACCAACAATTGATCCAACACAACCACAAATTTTACCACCAGGACCAACACTCGATATTACACAACCGCAAATCTTACCGCCTGGACCAATTACAGAACCAACACAACAACAAATTCAACAAGTTGTCGGTACACAGTTTTTACCTTTAAAGAAACCTGTACTAGATTTCGTAAAACCTTGGGTAGATTACGGTTTAAATGAAGCAAAACATACATCACACAAACACGCTTTAACAGAAGTTGCTGCGATTATGTTTTTAGTTGGGAAAGGGTTCAACCCGACGATTGCACATTATATTGTGGAATCTTGGGAGAAGAATGAACAATTTTAGGATTGTTTATTTGATAAAATATAAAAAACAAAAAAGTGTCAAACCCCTTATAACAAAAGGGTTTTGGCACTTTTTAATATCTAGAACAAATTTTATTGAAATAATTATTTTTATAGATTTTCATATTTTTTTATATAGTACGTGAACAAAATGTGAGCAAAATGTGTGCAAATATATGAATCGCATTTCGCTGTTGTTGCACCGGTTATTTAAACCAATTCTCAATTATGAGATTTATATGAGAAACTAACACTTTTTCCTGTTGACACTTGGACAGTTTCTTGATAGCAAGCCACACGCAGACATTATTATTGATGGAATTGATATACTAGAACATTATCCTTTATATTATTTCAAATATAATTCGGTCGTAATTAAAATAAAACAAAAAGAGGACGTATATATCACGTCCTCTTTTTGTTTTAGATATGCTCACCATGATCAATATAAGTATCGCCGTATTCGTATGCCGGCGCAGGTGGTCTACCGTGATCAAAATCGGCCACATTAGAAATATAATCTGGTCTTTGTGGTGCAGGTGGTCTACCATGATCAGCTTGTGATGTAAAAGATTCTGTAAAACTTCCAATAGTTAAAACAGCAGCAAAACTAAAAAATCCTATTAGTACTTTTTTCATTTTAACGCACTTCCCTTCTGAAGTAATTCTTTAGCATCATAAGATATATTAAAATATTGGCTAGCTTTCTCATGATTACCTTCTTGATAAAGTTTTTTCGCTAAAATTCCAGAGTACTCTTCAATAAATCCATAAAGTTTTTGGGATTCGAAGTAATCTAGTCCATCTGCAATCGTTGTTTCTAGATTCTGCTTATAATTTTCATCGTATTGTGCTCGAAGTATTCGTAAATGATGTGTATATTCAACGTCGGCTAATTCAAAGCCTTGAGTCAAAAATTCTTGCGCTTGTTCAATTTTATTTATTTTGAAATGTTCTCGAGCCAGTAAGAATACAGTTTTATGATATGGTTTTTCAGATTTATATACATCCATTAAATGTCGAATTGCAGTTGCGGATATACCTTGTTTTGCATAAAGGAAACCCAAGTTGTACTGAATTAAGGTAATTAGTCGAGTGCAGTTATGTTTTTTAGCCATATCCAAACACTTAACAAAAAGTTCTTCTCCTTGTTCAAACTGACTTAAAGTGACACTTGCTAATCCCAGGATTGTATCACATTCAATTTGATTTATTACATAATCTTCATACTTTTTGTATATGTCTTTTGCTTTCATTACATGCTTAATTGTTAATAAAGGTTGTTGAAGATGGTAATATAGTTCACCAAGTTTATAATTAAATTCAGCTTTTTCAATGTCATTAGGAATATACTCTAAAAGTCGTTCAGCTTCTTCAAATTGCTCCATAGCTTCCATATAGTTAGCGATCATGGTGTTATGCACAGCTTTATAGAAATGGTAGTAGTATTTTAAATACTCATCAATAGTTTTTGTTGTAAGTTTTTCAACTGCATCAAAATCACTACGAGTTACATATGATTTATTTATTAACACTTTATAACTATAATCCAATAGAGAATAATACAATAAGAGATTTTGATCTTGTAGATCTCGTTTTTGTTCGACCATTAAGACACTAATCTTTTCATCAACTTCTTCTTTCATTCTTGTCGCTTTTGTTATTTGCTTAGATAAAATAACCTTATACCATTCATTTAATAGTTTAGTAACTTTTTCATTATTCAGAATTATCATATCGCAATCTCCTTTATTCAGTTTATATAAAAACAATCATAACAAAGTTTAATTGTAATAAGTTGTAAAAAACAATTTTATAAATAATATTCAGAATATTTAATTTTATATTTATCAATTGACGTAAAAACATCGGTAAATCGTTAGATTGTAAAGATAAAATTATTTATATAAAAATCATTATAACTCCAGTAATGACATAGTCTTAAGAAGGTTTGTCGAATTGTTTTGTGAAAATTTTAAACTGAATATTGTTTATTTTTTGAATTTTATAGGCTAGTATCGGGATTGTGCTAGTAAATACCGGTAAATTAGCATAAATTTTTAAAAGGATGGAGATGTTATTATGGGTTATAAAAACTTATTAAAGAAAAAGGCAATCCCAATGTTACTAGTTGGTGGTATGTTAGCGAGTACTGGATGGGGCGCAGGTAATGTATATGCAGATTCGCCTACAGCACCTGAAGCTGCTAATTCATCAGCAAAATTTGCAGGTGTAACATCACCTTTGGATACTTCAAGTGCAGACTTTGAAGTGTTATACAGCGAAACAGTAAAATTTGATGAAAACGAAAACATTATCAATAGAGAGGTTTCAGGTACTGAAACTCGTACAAGTAATGTACAGGGAGTAATTATCGCTGATGGTAGTTTCAACTGGAAACACGCTAGTAGTAAAGATTCAAGCAACAGGATTAATAAAGATAGTTATAATGTAGGACTTATGTTAGTAAATGGATTATCTGTTTATATTCCTTGGAAACCAGTACAGGCTACAGCACAAGTAGTTGCAAGCGGATTAATGTATTTTAATCAACCTTCTGTTACGTATTATCATACTGAAGCATACAGAGATATCGATGCCGTTAACCATTATGTAAAAACAGTAACGGATACAATTAAAAACGGTAAGAAAGTATACACTGATACAAAAGTTATGAAATATACAAAATAAAAAAGAAAACCGAACTAGACTATTTATCTAGTTCGGTTTTCTTTTTATATAAACGATTTATTAAGTCAATGATCCATGAATTAATAATAACTACTGTGAAAATTACAAACAAAGCTACAATATTTTCATTAGAAGCTATATATGGTATAAACGTACCGCGTACTAAAAAGAATATAATTAGAGCGAATGCAATTGCCCAAATAAATTTAAACATCAATTCACCTCCTCTAAAAAATACAAAAGTAATTTTAAAATATAACTATTCTGTTTTGAAAATAAGATTCCTTTTAGTATGTACTAAGAATTATAGAAAATGGGTCCAGAAAACTGATGTTTTTTGTTCCGCATATCCATAATGAATACATTGTTGTTTTAGATATTGTTGTGGTTTTGGGGACAGGTTTCCATAGTTGAAATTTGTTAGGGAAAAAGTGTCATGCCGACCTAACAAATTTAAAGTATCAAGAACCCTTGCGATACAAGGTATCTTTGTGTAGGTAACGTATAAGTTTGCATCCAAACTCCAGCGTACAAGTTTAACTATCCATATCTCATCTAATTCATATCTTGATTTTTGTTAGTCCGTCCTAACAAAAATCTATAAAAAAAGTAACCCTTCGATCTAGGGTTACTTTCTCATGTGCTCTTTACTTTTTAAAATATCTTCTTTGAAATACAATCGATCTCGTGGCAATTCCTTAATAGGTTTCACTTTTTCTGTTTGAACCATGTAATTTAGGTTTTGGCGTGAACAACCTAAAATTTCTAGCGCTTCTGAAGTATTTACGATTTCATCCTGAATAAAACGAATTAAATCGTCTTTAGTTTTAAAATTATACATTCTTTTTCTCCTTGATATAGGTAGTGACTAAATTAAACACCATCATTACAAAGGCAATTATACATAGTACGATGTAGATGTAATCTAATGTTTGTAAATCAGTGTAATCAATTTGATACAAAATGTACCCTAGAATTACAATAATTGGTATGCTGCTGAAAATGACTTTTTTCATAAAGTATAGTGTCATGTGATATAATCTTAGGTACAAGAGAGGTTTCCCTCTCTTGCGGTGTCTTACTCAGAGTCGTTTTCTTGGCGGGAGCGACTCTTTGCTTTTTCTTCCTTGATTTTGTAGTAAATATCAATTGTGTTTTTAACACCGGAAGAAAGTTGAGAGTAAATTGTTATGAACGCTGTTATCGTTCCTAAGATTATCATCCAATCCACTTTGTTCACCTCCTTTTCTTTATACTCTTATTATAGCATTTTATTTGACTCACGTCAAATAAAAATAGGCTAAATTATAGAAAAACATCCACTTTTTACGTAAAAATAAACAAAAAAGGGTATACCCAAGTTTGGGCATACCCTTTTTTCTACTTCACATACACATAGGCTTCATTTGCAGTTACATAGTATGTTGTTCCCCTATTGTTATGTACTTTATATTGCGGTTATCCAAATGGTCAGTCTTTTTGTTTTTTAGCTACAATTTGCAATTACGTTAGTTAAATTAAAGAAATCTAGTAATGAACTCTGTAAATCTTTAGCTAGCCCACTAGAAGCGCTGTTTAATGCTTTCTTTAGTGAATCATTCCGAGAAAAACCATTAAAACGATACTTATCATAATATTTTTTTATTTTTTTAACTGCGTTTGCTGTACCACCAAGGGCATTTAAAGCTGATTTTACTTTTGTAATTTTTGTAAGAGGAATACCATTAGTAACTAAAGCAATTCCTATAGCTGCAATACATCCAGATGTATTGAATCCTCTCATTTGTGTTGCTGAAATACTATTAAACTTTAATATATCGTTCTCTATTGAAACATTAAGTCCAGTTTCTGTTTCGAACCATTGAACTATCGCTTCGTTTCCTTGACTTAAAACTTCATTTGGTATGTTTTCAATAGCTGATAAAGCTGTTTCGATTTCTGTAAAGTTAATTTCTTCGGTAGATGGAGCCTTAGTTGGAGATTCTATAGATGTTGAGACTTCTGCAGCTTGAGCAATTGGAGCAGAGATTGAACCAAATAGTAAAAATGCAGCAGTAATAGTTAATGTCTTTTGTTTGAACATAATATCTTTCTCCTTTATAATCAATTTTATAAGACAGGTTAATAGTAACATATATTCTATATATTTACAAAAATGTTTTTTTATAGAAAGGTAGGGTGTTATGTTAAAAAGGATTAGAAATAGTTTACCTATAATTGGAGCATTTTGTTTATTGATATTAACTTTAGTTAATTACTTTTTAGAAAGTGCTTTTTGGAAAAATTGTATAAATATAAGCTTATTTTTATTTGTTTTGATTTTATTTTTCATTTCTAGGGATTATAAAAAGGCTAATTAACATTAATGGTATATGCTAATTTAAAGGGGTTTGTAACGATATATCTTATAAAACAAAAGAGTATGCCCAAACTTGGGCATACTCTTTTCTCTACTTCACATACACATAGGCTTCATTTGCAGTTACATAATATGTTGTACCTTTGCTGTTGTGTACCTTGTATTGTGGTAAACCATTCACTGATACCTTAGCATCAATAGTAAATCCTAGTCCCTCATCTACAGTTCCAGCTACATCTTTATCAGACCAAGAAGCAGAATCATAGAAGCGAAGGTTGTCCACTTTAGAAACAACACGCTTTCCTACAACTGAACTTGTTGCAGTAGTTTGTTCCCCTTGATATTTAATGTAGGATGGGTTGTTATAAATCCATTGATTACCACCAAGATTTAACCAGTCACCTTGTTTTCCCCATACTTGATAGGATTCATCTTTACTTAATTGACGGATAACACCGTAATTGGTTGATGGCCCACTTCTAAGGTTTACATTATATCCATCGATATAAGCTACTCCTGTTGTTCCTACAATGCTTTGAATAGGTTCTTGTGGTTTTGGTTTAACTGTAACTGTTGCGCCCTCATATGCCTTTTGTACGTCTGCTCTGAATTGTGATTCTGATACGCCATGACTACGTAGATAATCAAGCGGATCTTCGTGGTCGGTGCCACCTAATTTATAAGTAATATCTTTATGTGTCCATAATCCTTTGCTTGGGTGAATTCCTCTATCTTTTAAAATCTTAGCTAATAGTTTTACATAACGTTCATAAGAAGATTTAAATTTAGCTGGATTACTAGTTTCAGAAAGTTCTACGTGAACAAATCGTTTGTTAGCAGCTGGTCCAGCGCCATAAGCAATATATTTTGTATCGGCAATTTGGATTGTTTCATCCCAATCTACCGCATAATGAACGAATGCAGAGCGCCATGTACGAGACTCATACTTTTGAATATTAATTGCTGGTGCTTCTGGTGTTGCAGTACTATGTGCTACAACGCCCTCATAAGCGCCCACACCGTAGCGATATGCTTGTTTCGGTAAGTCTTGGATAATTAGTACTCTATCAGCAAAAGAAGCCGTAGCGAACGAAAATAAGAGCAATAGAGTCATGAATAATGAACTAAATAGTTTCAATGGTTTTTTCATTGTGTATTTTCCCCTTTTTGGCCATACAAAAAAGAGCACCGTCCTATGACAATGCTCTTTCCTTATGTAAGGCGTATATTTTTATTTGGTATTATGTTTTTCTTTTCGTGCATCACTTCTTTGGATTTTTGCTTGAATTTCGGATGCTACACTTTCTAATAACCATGCGGGAATCCATCTTTCCCAGCCAATTCTTGCACAGTTTGCAGCAAAACTATTAAAAATGTGATAACTCAACCCACCAACTACCATAAAGAAAAAGAAATCGGGTAGTTTAAGAGCGATATCAAATAAATGTGCAAGAGCCGGCAATGATAAAAGCACCACGGTTCTCGTGATGCCCTCAATTCCATATTGTGATGAGTATGTGCCATCTAGTTTTGAAGCTTTACTACCAGTAATCCAGTCCAACATAATAATCCAGCAGTAGATTCCAATCCAAATTACATTCGCCTTACCATATAGCAAATTAATTAATGTTCCTAGTCCTCCGCTTATAATGCCACCCACTTTAAATTGAGTACTTGTAATTACATCAGATATATTCAATGCCTTGATAAGTTCTTGAATTCGTTCCAAGTTCTCACCTCCTTTCAAATTTTGGCCAAAATAAAAAGCCTGCTGCTGCACGCTTGGATTTTCTTGTTTACGTATTTAATTTTTTCCATGAATGTTCTAATGGTTCTTGTCGTGGTCGTCTCATGTCATGGTTTTGTGGATTGTTAGGTATTTCTAGCTTAGGTAAAAATGCTCCCTTCCGTGTTTGTACGTTCCTATTGGCTACAGTTAGATAATTACGTAATATCATTCCTTTAAAAGTAGCCATAATCAAGAAACCCTTATTACAATATCTGATGGTAGTGAATAGGTGTTCATAGTATTACTAACACAAGCTAAATATCTATATTTTTGTATCCCTTCATCGGTTGGAATTTCAATGAAGTCTCCTTGTGATAAATTCGTTGTTCCGCTTAAATAAAATATTCCATCTAATCGTCCTCGGACACCTTCCTCCTTAGTCTCTACAAAAATAGGAGACAAAATATATGATTTATCAATTGTCGGGTTCTTCAAAGGCGTAAAATAACTTGTGGTGGATCTATATGGTTTAGTTGAAGAAGGAAATGATTCAGGGCCCGCAAACATCCAACCTTGATTTTGCTGCGTCGAAGAATTAGAAGTTACTCCGGAGAAAGCTGTTGATGCTGCATATATCGCCCTTGTAAATGGTTCATGTGATTCTTTTAAATACAGGTCATCCGGAACGCCTATATATGAAACAACGTTGTAACCAGATAGATATTCTGGTGCAATTGTAGCAACAATGACACGTTCTTTATCTGCAAAAACGTATAATTCAAAAATTGCATCCTTATCATAAGTTGGTCCTTTTCCCTTTGTAAAACCAGTGTTATATCTTCTACCAAAAAACCAGCCTAAAGGATTGGAGTCAGTTATATTTATCCGTCTACTTGTGTGCTCGTCGTATCCTTCAGAAAAACGAAAGAATGGATCTGCGTAGTCTGATTTTCTAATATCATAACTAGAGTTTGTTGACGGGGAAGATTCAGAATTTCTTCCATCAAACGGGATAAGTTCAATGAATATATTCTTCTTATTATCATTACCATCTGAATACATAACGAAAAAGTTATTTTCAGAAGAGTCTCCTTTATTTTTTTGTACCCATCCCACCCTAAGCATCTCATCAATAACTGTTTGGAAGATGTCTTTTCGTGCAACTTCAAAGCGATTGAAAATTTTATTAGTCATATAGCTTTCTCCTTTAAGATAAACTTACTGCTTTTATATTTAAAGAAAATAAAGCAGCCGAATCTCCTTTATTTTCAACAAAAACATGAGCGGCTGCAGTATTATCTTTATCTTCAATTGGTATTGCTAATATATCGTATATTTTCTTCTCTTGGAGACTCTTGTATATTTGATCTCCATCTTCTTTTTTATCAAAAATTGTAACGACTGTTTCGGAATCTTTATCATTTATGACTTTAATTGTTCGGATATCATATTTGTTGAATCCAATATTAATCGGTATATATTCTACCTGCCCTTTTTCTATAAAAATTTGTTCTTTTCTTTCAACAAATGTTGGATTTGAATTTGCTGTTTCCCCTTTGAATCTATTAATTTTCATTTTAGTTCCCATATCATCACAACCTAATCATGTGCTAGTTTAATGTTGAAATAAATTGGTTCAAGGCCCATGTAATTATAGTCTTTAACAACTTTAACCCAGAATTCTTTAGAGTTTTGAGGGTCTAACGTACCGATAGAAATTTCTTTTGAAAAATTAATACCATCTAGTGAAACATCTGCCCAGGAAACTCCGACCTTATCCATGTATTGTTGGACAGATATTTTTAAATTGGCCACAGCGGATATATTTTCATTTTGCACAGACATTCGAATAACTTTTTGGCCCTCTACCATATTCCCTAAATGGGTTGGATCTGTATCGTTTAATTCTTTGTCATGCATTAAAATCTTTAAAGGAGAACCCATATTATATATGTCGCCACCATAAAAGATTGTTTTCTTTGTAGCGATTAGCATGTTTTTTTCGTCAAATATTTCTACTTGTCCCTTAAATTCCAGTGATGGTAAAACAATATCTATACCTGTATTGTTTTGTACTACTACACTTTTAAAAACGATGGTTCCACTATCATCTTTTAATACAACTATGCTCCCAGGAAAGAGTTGTCGTAATTTTAATTTATTACCTGCAGTAACAATAATACGATCAACATTTAATGGCTTGTATTGGTTTTCTATGCCTTTTTTTAAGATTATTCCAATCTTATTAGCTTCTAATTTGTCGCTATCAGCATAATCAAAATTAGAATCTGTTTTACTGTAAAAATCCCACTGATTACCTTGTGATACAGCTAACCATTCTATATGATCCTTTGAACTAGTTTTTGAATAAGATTCAAGGAATTCAATTTTGTTATCAGTATTCTGGTATATGAGTAGTCCACCATTATCATTTTCTACAGTTGGCTGATAATCTGCAGTTACTTGTATTGCAATGTCACCTGCAGGTTTATCGACTAATAGTAAAACATCTTTGCTGGCATCATGGTTTATTCGTAAAAAACTCTTTTCAGCAGAAATATCAAATGCACTTGCCGGAGACATGATCCACCGTGGGTGTATTGAATCGAAATCATCTGTAAATATTTTCCCGCTTTCTTTCTCATACAAAGAAACTAACGGTTTTTTTGCAGTTTCTAAATCTAAGTAATCAATAGCATATAAGAAAGTAAAACTCCCTTTACCGCTGCTAATAGCTGTTCTTAATGTTACCTTATGTTCTTTGTTTTCTAACTGTAGGTTTTCATAAACAACTGTAAATTGTGGTGTTTTAGAAAAAAGCTGCACAAATTTCTCCTCACCACCATCAATACTAAGGGCAAAATATTCACTAATTGGAACCTCATCATGCCCAGCCATAATTCGAAGACCTGTACCGAAGAATGTAAAAGATAATTCGTTAGAAGGTACCTTGGAAGTCGCATAGAATGCATTTCCACTTTCTGCTTGCTCATCCGTTCCTACAGTAAACCAATCGGATTGATTAGTTCGACTTACACCATTAAAGAAACTTCCTGCATTAGCAGGTTGACAATATTTTCTTATCCATCCGCTTTCCGGATTTTTCATATTTGTTCCTACGCTCATTTTTTCCTCCTTATCTTGTTTTCTTCCAATTTGAGTTCGTCCACCAAGATTGACGACTATGCCGCAACCATAGCTTTGGATCTTCTTTTACAACTTCTTTCTTTTCATCGCCTTCAATGATTTCAGCGTTATATATATTATCAACTATGAAATGTTCAAATTTTATACAAGTGGCATCAAATAACATGTCCACTTTAAAACTATCATTCTCTATAATTGAGCTTTCGAAAATTATTTGTCTATTAAACTGTTCAGATTCGCTCACAACAGTTTCTACAGTGCTCTCTCTATCAAATGTATCACCTGTTATTTCATCTGCTTCAAACTGACGAGAAGTATCAAATAAATCCTGTTCGTGAATTAAAGCTTTCTTTGCAGGTGTATCCGCTGCATCATAATCATAATCAATTTGTGAATCTAGTTCTAAAAGCGGTCTTTCAAATTCTATTGCTCCGGACACATCCGTCATAATTTCTTGTATAGGGCGCACCATATCAACAGTATCAACAATTTTTGATGAGATATTTATTTCTGGTCGGTTCATTATTTCGGAAAAAGCCGTTTCTGTTATGAATTCTCTTTTAATACGTGAAAACATGTCGAAGTCAGGTAAATAGACTGGAATCCCCAAACCTTCGAACAAATCCATTTCTTCTCTCGTTGCATCAATCTGTAGGATATTTCTATCCGCTAATGAAAAAGTCTCTTCAAAAACAATAGTTTTTGTATCAAAGCGATTGCTTAACTCGTTTTCTGTAATGATGGTGACGATATCTTTCGTAATTTTATTAACTGGATCCGTTACTATGTAATCTGTAGAAACTGCTGTAATTACTTTATCTGCAGCTGCAGTGTTATTAATTACACTGTAAACGTCTTTGATATTTCTATCTCCATTATCAATTTCAATAATATTACCTGTATTAAATTCACGATTAACATTTAAACTATCTGATATATCAGCCCTGTTTACACCGTACTCACGACCTTTGGGGATTGTTAACTCCATATGTGCAACATCATTTGTGATAAATTCATTAGAAACCCTATTGGCTCCTGATTCATTCACTTTTTCGGATTCGTGATATTTGGTTTTTCTTTCAGCATATTCATGAAAAGCCTCTCCTGCTTTTATCTCGTTAGTCACCCTATCAGATTGATTAAAATCTATTTCAATTAAATCCATTTCTATTTTTTTTCGTAGTAGAGTTTCTGAATCTACAAGTGAACTTCCTATTTCTGATATAGAACGATCCGCTAATTCAAATGAAACATCCCTCCCATTAACCTGTAAGGCATCTCTATCTCCTGTAGATAATTCAGCGTAGTTTGCTGACAACTCTCTTTGGATGCGCGCGAACAAATCATAATCGGGTAAATAAACTGGTATACCTTGACCGTTAAATATGTCATATTCTTCATATGAACCAATCATTTCTCTAATAGATCTATCTGCTAATTCCGCGTCACTGACATTAATCGCTTCTAGTTCTTTTATTGTGATATTGCTTGTATCGACGGATATTGTTGTAGCGCATATTTCCTTTTCTTGTCGTGCTGCTACGATACTTTCATAAAAATTTTCCCCATACAGAACGCGTGCTACGTTGACCCATTCTGGTAATTCATCTACATCTACAGCAAATTCGCGCACTTTTTTATGAAGAACTTCTTCTTTTATTACTGGGTTCATTTCGTGCTCGTTTGTAGCACGGTGCAGCACCTCTTCGTTAGCAATAAGAATTTCATGTGTATTAACAGGTTGATTAACATGCTCATCCACGATATGATCCATTTTAAAAATCCGCTCATGTTGCAATGCTTCCTCATCAATGTTTATACCAATGGGAAAACATCTGAATTGTTTGGAATCTTGTATATCAGAAACTTCCATATCAAATTCTATCAAACGTTTTGAAATGGAACTGTCTAGAGAAGTCGTACTTGCTTCAATTTCTCTAACTTGCCGAATAGCTTGTTCCACAATATCAGAGAAAACGCCTTTAATTTTAGTTGTTCTTTTTGTAGCAAATATCCCTGCATCATCTTCTGTAACAGCCTTGACTCTTGAACTTGCTGGCATACTCACTGGAAACTCGTGTTCATTTTTTCCAAAAGGGTTTGTAACTGAAAGTGCTACACAATAGCTCTTTTCAAAATTGGATTCTGAAGTAATAGAAACAGTATAGTTTTTTTCTTTTATAAATAAAGAAGGGGTAGCAAGCGAATAAACCTTTTCTTTCATTCTTTGCTTTCCCCCTTTCGTTTTTAAATGTCCTCTTTATAAATCGCTAATCCAATAGGATTAAACGGAGAATTTTTACTTGTGAATGGTGATACCGCAGTTGTGGGCAATGTATAACGATATAATTGCGCCATTTTATAACTTGCTGTAATTTCTCCAAGCGGAAATTCTTTAAATATCACTGTTTTGTCATCTGGATTATAGACATAATCTGTTTTCGGTATTTCTTTGCAATTCATAAAAATGTTTAATGTATCACCTTGTGGTTTGTGTTCTAAATGAAATATAGTTGTGGCGCCATCACCGTTACCAAGTACTTCATTCACTACTGTTTTTTCAATTTCTAATTCATCAGCTTGTTGAATGTTCTTAGGATGTACCGCATAAACATCATCTAACTTCCCTACATATCCATCGTTTGGATGAACAATATAAAATTGAGATAAATGGTATTTATTACTGTACATTGAAGGATTAAAACGACCTTGACCACTATCAATCTCAGCATTATGAGTAATGAACGATAGGTAATGTTGTTGATACATAGCCCCTGTTAAAGATTGGGCCAACATTGGCGATAAATTACCACCAGAAGTATTTTGGCCATAGTCCATGTTAGTTTCGCCAATTTTCTTCGTGGAATTATTAAATTGTTCTCCTTCGCGGCAACCGCCCATGATAATTAAATTTTTTTGTGGTTTATTATCAAAGGTGTGCATTTTTCCAATATAAAGCGGAACAAATAAAGCTCGGACAGGACTTGGCGTCGGATCTATTCGCATAAACATAACGATACAATCTTTATTTGCGTTTCCATACATGTAAACAACTGAATCTCTCTTCCAATCTTTTGTGAATCGTTGTTCTGGCGTGAAGCTTAACGATGTATAAGGTGACGCATTAATAAAATTGATAGATTTAAAAATTTCCGTCATAACACTTATTGTATTTTGAACATCAAATCTGGTTTTTGCTGTAATAACATCTTCTAATACCCCATCTTTATTTGGTTCAAGTAATCTTATTCCGGAAACTTTAATGTTGTCAGAACTTGCAGGCGCGGATTTGAAAATAATACTACCACCAGTGAATGAGTACTCATTTCCGGTTACAACAGTGTCATTTTTATAAACTGTAAAACGACTTTCATCGAAATCAGCAAATGGTAATGTGAATGTTGTTTTCGTTCCATTTCCATTCCCTAAATTTGCTGCTTCTTCTGTAGACTTAATTTCTTTTTCGATGAAATATCGCGTATACGTGAAGAAAATCATATCATTAGATGGTTCATATGCATCGTTGGCAAGACGATATTCTGCAGTTACCTTTCCACCCTTTGCAACAGGAGTTTTAAACTTGATGTCCCCTGTTTTACTATCGACTGTATAAGAACTCTTATCTTGCAAAACACTATTTACATAAACTAATAGTGATGTTGAGATAATTGGGAAAGCAGGAATATTAAATTCTGTTTTTGTCCCATCCCCGACTCCTAGATTTCCTAATCTAGATTCAACGGAAACGTAACGTGCATCTGCAAAATCTGAATCCGCAGTATCGTATGCTACCGCAAAACCGAATCTGCGTCTTTCTAAATCACTACCTAACGATTCAAACAATCTCACATCAATATATTTACTAGAATCGCTTCGAATACGGAATAGTAAATCTCGTTTCCATCCATTCGCGATATACATTTTTTCTAAATCATTCGGTAACGTTTGTAAATTAACTACTTGATCGAACCACATTTAGTTTCTCCCCTTATCACATTGATTTTTCGTATATACCTAAACCAGCTGGACGATATGCAGTTGCTGGCATTTTCGTAATTGGTGAAATTGCATCCACTGTAAAGAAACGATAAATATCATGAGAGTCTGGACAAGTATCTATTCGGACTTTTAATTTGTCGCCATCTAATAATCCTAATGGTGATAGGAGAACGATATAAGGCATATAGCCACGGACACCTTCATCTGGATGAACGATATAAGCACGTGAAGTATGCACTCTACCACTATATAAAGATGGATTAAATTGATATTTATATTCATCATTGTCATGACTCTGCCATGCTGACGGGTATTGTCCACCGTTTTTTCCTTTACGATCTGGTGGCATCATATTACTAGGAACATTCCACGCA
This sequence comes from Bacillus sp. K2I17, assembly GCF_002209985.1. Taxonomy (NCBI): domain Bacteria; kingdom Bacillati; phylum Bacillota; class Bacilli; order Caryophanales; family Bacillaceae; genus Bacillus; species Bacillus sp. K2I17. Next base: position 26,216 of record NZ_NJGF01000012.1, on the reverse strand, counting down.
ATATAGTGGGCTTGATACCTTGCTCCGAATCGGGAACGTTTTATAATTACATTATCAATACCGTTACCAGGGCTTTTCGGATATGTTTTTGTTCTTGGCATATATTTCGATACATCTCTAAAAGGTTTCGGGTTTTCATAATCAAAAGTATGAGAGGAAGATTCGTCGCCTTCATCATAGGCGCTACCAGCCCATAGAGCATCCGCAATTGTATCATCCGCTGCATAACTTTCTAACCTGCCCATATATACCGGTATTACAGGAACGACGTTATTTTCAAATGCTGGTGTTCTGTCTGCTTGAATTAATAATACCGCTCTATCTTTATCAACTTGACCTGTAATACGAACTAGTGAATCTGGCCACCAATTTGTATCTACATTTACATTTTGTAATCTTGGATTTCTAAAAGTACACTTTACCCAAGGTGACATCATGAGTTGCGGAGAATCAGAATACTCATAAGAATAAGTGTAATAAATATCACCAGTAGTCGGATTTCTGTTTTCATTTTTTACTTCTGTAACCTCAGCTAATTCAACATCCATTATGGATTTAGTTTCATATCCGTCTTGAGCGCCCATAGTGATTAAACTGTTATCTTTATAATTTGGGAGTTGTTCGATCATATATAGATACATACAAGAGCGATCTTTATATCCTGGGTTATTTTCTAGATAAGATTGAAGTTCTGTTTTTCCTTTATCTGTAGATAAATCTATATCCAATTTTATTTTATTCTCCCAAGCCCAGGTCTGAACAATTCCGTACATGCCACCATCCGAATTTTGTAAAACAACATGTTTTGCACACCAATATTTATACAATTTAGTAATGTTATTTTTGCTTCCTTGCTCTTTTTCTTTATGAATATATTTATAAAAGGTTTTAACTTTTTTCCAACCATTTTCAGTCATTAAATTTATAAGCTCATTTTGAAATTCTGCTTCTGTAACGATTTTTTCAATATATGCCATAGATTTCACGCTCCTAATCCTTTAAAAGTTGATAATTAAGCCATACAGTTTTTTTCTCTGCAGATACATTATGGTATTCGAACTTTAACTCTGCATTGGCAGATATAGGCTTAACGATGGAGAAATTAAATCCCTCCGGCACATCTTTTACATAAACTTCTTTAAATACTTGTTGGCCATTAATATATAAGTTCCAATAGTCCTTATCACTGTAATGTGAAGCAGCAACAGAAAAAGCAATCATTTCTGTTTCAAATGGTAATGAAAACTTATCTACATGCATTCCATCATAAATACCAACTCTTCGCCCTTGTATAAATGGTTCTGTTTTAGTTGGGAAGTAAGGTGCGTCAAATCTTCCACCAGCCATATAATTAACTGAAAAACTCATGAGTACGCCCCCTTATCTTAAAAAGTGCAATTCAAACCACACTGTTTTATCAAGAATCCCTTGGTTATGGAATCGGAATGTTATTGCGCTTCCTGCTTTTACGGATTTGTAAACCATGAAGTGCATACCTTCGGGAATACGCTTCGTATAAATATCCTGACAAACAGTCTGGCCGTTCACGATTAAATTCCATTTATCATCTAATTCATAAATGGAGGAACTAACACTAATTGCGTAAATCTCCATATCGGCAGGTAATGTATACGTCACTTCATCTGTTTTAAATGATGTAGAATCCATAATGAAACCAGGTATAAATGGTTCCGTTTTTGTTGGATGGAAAGGTGGATCTAATCGCCCACCGGCTAAATAGGTTGTTTCAAACAAGAGTAATCACCCTTTTCCATGTATTAAAAAATTCCCGTGCATCATTACGACACATCGGGAATTGCTAAATCAGATAGCATACCGTTACCTTTATTAAGAAGTCGCGGCTGCACACGCTCTAATTGTTTCTTTCCGTTATATATTAATTGTGTTTCCATTGTCTTTCCTGTTATCTTGTGGGATAAAATAACCTTATCTAGCATACCGTTGTCGTTAAAAACTAAATCGTAATAAAGATATTTATCTCCATCAACAGCAGATAAACGAGCGCCATCACGAATGAGGGTATAGCCCTCTGTCATACCTTCTTTAAATACGTTATTTGGGTCATCCCCAGGCATTGGTTTTCCACCGCTGTAAAATTCTCTATCAATTAATCCTTTCATCAAATACATAATCGGATCATATAAGTTCTTTTGCATTATCATCATATCACCCCTAATTTACCCTTGTGACAGACCATGTTTTTGCAGGACGTTGAATATAATATCCATCTGGACCTATGTTTTTTCTATCAAACGTTAAATCTGGAATATCACCATAATCAAATAGAATATTATTCTGTGTATCTAACACTTGCATTCGTCCTGTAAGCCACCTTAAAGGATTTCGTACAGCTTCAAATACAACTACATTTACCCCGTATTCGAGCGGGATATCAACATATGTAGGGTTGTTTCGGATAAGGTAATTTTCTTCTATTAACCTATCATTGGCGTAAATATTTATTACGTCACCATCTTCATAATCATAATCCCAAAGTTTTAACCGTAAGGTATCTACGTTTACTGTGATTCCGCTTATGTCTGTATAAGGAGTAGGTTCGTATCCATAGTTAACTGTTAAATCTAAAGTTTGATAGAAACCATCATCTGCTGAAATCATAGTATTAATACCTTTCACGAAATAATTCCATTGTTGGCCAGAATCTCGGTTGTAAACAGAAATTACATCAAACAATTGAATCCTTGGATCACCAACTACCGCTACCGTTAGTGTCCTAAACTTCTGGATTGCTTTTAAATGATAAGCTGCAGCTACTGCTCTTCTTGCAAAGAACGTTGTCGCCCAAGGAACTTCTATCATTTCCTCACGTAAATCACCTTGTGATACATTTTTTAATAAAAACGAATTAAGAAATCCGTTTGCGTAATCTCCACATTTAACAACAATGCTATTACTGATATCCTGATCTGTTAGCTGCATATCTAATGAAATGAGGTTCTCACCTTCATTAAAGTTAAATTTTGCAGGCTCGTTAATCGCATAGTCCGGCATTTTCATAAACATACAACTTCCATCCGGTTCATGTTTAATATAGTGGAATGTTGTATCTATAATATCGCGAACAATTTCATCCCATTTTTGAAACCTCTTACCAGTAGCACCTTCAACAAGCCAACTTTGATTGGTACCAGGTATGTTTACGGGACTACCATGTAAGACAACCCCTGCTTTTTGGAAGAAGAATTTCACAACATCATAAACATTTCCAGTTGGTGCGACAATTTCATCCGATCCAGGTGTTGGGATTACTGATTTATGTAGAAGTTTCTTATAAGATGTTGTACAAGTGACTGAAATAGTACCACTTTCGGCATTTACCTTCACATCAGATACTAAACCATGTATATAAGGTAAAACCTCTTCACCGTAGCCAATAGACACCTTAAATTCTGTCTGTGGATACAGTTGATTTGTATTTGTTACTTCACTGTTATAAAACCATTCTTGAATAGAAGAAAACTTACCGTACCAATTATCAGGAGCCATTTGACCGTATTCATTTGCAAAGGTAATAGTAAATGTACTTGCGAATTGGTCTGCGTTCTCCTGGACTTCTAAACCCGTTACACGGTGTTGAATTTGGACGTAAGAAGAAGAGTCCCTTTTTTTCATAAAAACAATTAAATTAGGGGAGTTATTCCCTAATTGGAAATGACTCCCCAACATTCTAATTAAAGATACAGAACCTTCCCTCATATGCCATCAACTCCAACGCCTGCTTGTGCTGTAGATATTAATTTACATTTTGCTATTACTAATGTGCCTTTTCGTATTGTATCCACTTCAGTAGGCGGTATAATACCCCCGTAAGTACCGTAATCACCAGTGATAATATGAGTACGATAAATTTCCTTCATGAAATCACGCCAATATTTTATATCTCTAAATAGAAGAGTAAATTCTACTTCGCATCCTTTATTACCAGCACTTTGAAAACGCGGATATCCATGCATAACATTGTGAGTTTTTAAGCCGTCTAGTGACTTTGGCATCTTTGTTTGCTCAATCATTGCAATGTTAGGAACATACCCAAATGCATGATAAGAAGCTTGGCTTACATAGGCTACATCAGAAGCACCATAGCCTATTGTTGTAAATTCAATTGTTTGCGGCCCTGCACCAACAAATATTTCTCGTGCTTCCCAAGCGTAAGGCCCTCTCGCTCTAAACCGTTCAATACCATTTACCCGAACAATAAAGTATTTATTCGGCAGCATGCCATCAGAACCAATAGGAACTTGGGACATAAAATGAAAGTTATATGTCCCTGGCCATCCAAAAGTAATGGTATATTGTATTGTGTTTTTTAATTCTACTATCTCTTCAAAGAGGTAATACGAACCTGCTTTTCTATGCAATGTTTTTAATACACTCATACATTTCGCACCGCCATTCCCATTAGATCATCAGCAACTACGTTTTGTAGCAGCTTTCTCATTTTTACAAAGTCATCCGCAGATTGTAATTTTTCAACAGAGACTTTAAATGTAGCATTTTGAATTGTTACACCCTTATCGGTTTTCTTCTCAACGTGGGTTTGTCCAGCATATGGATGTGCTGTTTTGCCAATTAAATCAGCAGAGCGCGCTCCCATTTGCCCGATTTGAGTAGATACATCGGTTACTAGTTTCATTGGTTTAGGTGGAACAACAGCTTTATTTAGTAGTTCAGAAGCTCTATCTACTGCAGGGATCATGTTTTCCATCCCTACACCTAGACCTTCTGTAATAAATCCACCGAATTCCATCATTAGGCGTGAAGGACTTCGAATACCAAAGAACTTTTTAACTGCTTTTGGAATTCCGCTAACTACGCCTTTTGCTTTATCAGCTATCCAGCCACCCATTGCAGCCATACCTTCACCAATACCAGCAATGATATCTTTTCCCCAGCTAACTGCTTCTTTTGCTACATTTTTTACAATAGATCCGACTTTGCTAAATACATCTTTTACGATATCTACAATACCTGTAAAAGCTCCTGTAATAGCTTTCTTAATTGCAGAAAAGCTACTTACTATGAAATCTTTAATAGCTCCAACAACACTAAAAATAGTATTTTTAAGTCTATTAAAATTATCAACTACGAAATTAACAAAGGCTCGAACTGCTGCAATGATTGTATCTTTAATAAAATTCCAGGCTGCTTGAATGAAATTTTTCAAAAAGTTCATTACATTAATAATTATATTTTTAATAAAATTGAATGCAGATTGAACAGTATTTTTAATGAAATTTAATACCGTGACAAATACCGTTTTTATAAAATTCCAGGCGGCAGAAATTATAGTTTTTATAACATTCATCGCTGTTGAAATCACATTTTTTATAAATTCGAATGCAGCACGAATAAACGATTTCAAAAAGTTAAGGACAGTCGTGAATATCGTTTTTATGATATTCCACCCAACTCTAAAAATCGTTTGGTATGCTTTTATATAAAATGAGATTACATTTTTAATAACTTCTAAGGCGAATTTAACAACGCTTTTTAAAATATTTAAAGCAGCATTAAAAATGAATTTTATAGCAATCCACCCAAGTTCGAATGCTTTTTTCCAGAAATTAATGTAAAACTTTATAACTGCAGCTATACCACGCCAGGCTGCTTCGAGCATTTTTCCTATAAATGATACAGAGGCATGGAAGACTTTTTTCGTTCCTTCCCAAAATCCAGAAAAGAACTTAGATAAACCAGACCAAGCTGATTTCGCACCTTTTACGGTTGCGTCCCACCCCTTAGAACATGCGTCACCTATCCATTTAACGGCTTGTTTCGTATATTTAACAACTGAATCCCAATTTTTGTAAATTAAATAAACTAATCCAACAATAGCAAGTATGGCAATTGTCCAGGGATTCATGAGTAATGTCATCGCAGATCTTCCGAGTATAGCGAGCGCTTTACCTATTGCGCCAAACATACCAATAAGTTTAGGCCCAACTTTAAGGATGCCTGTAAATAATAGTGGCACCTTAGTAAGTATCGGTACTAGGAATCTTAATGATCCGACAAATGCACCTACTCCACTTGTCATAAAGCCCATCATGGCGACTAACGGCCCTAATACTGCAACCATACCTAGAATTGCTACAATCCCAATTTGGATTGGCTTAGGAATAGCACTAAATGCCTTTGCAGCAACCTCAACCGCTTTAATAATTGGGGGAAGCGCCACTTCTGCAATATCTAAGATGGCTTGTCCTAACGGTTCTAATGATGCCATCGTAGTACGCATTAACTTTTGCCAGCGAACACCAAAGGATTCTTGCTGCGTCTTCTGCATTTTGCCCATCGTGCCTTCAACATCGCCTAACGCACCATTTGCATTATTAAGCCCTAATACAGCTTGAGCACCCATGTCTTCCCATTTTGTCATTTTGTTATCGTAAAGGCTTTTTATCCCTTACTTCTTACACTTCATATTAGTGTAAGCTCGGCATACGTTTTCACTATTAAAGTGTCGCGGTCTCGTGGAGGGATTATATCTTTTCACCCTCTATGCTCTGCCCCTGACTACACTCTGCGTAGCCTTCGGTTCAAATTAGGATTCGCACCCTCTTTGCTTCATACCGCGATTTTAATTCGGCACAACTTATCATCTACCGAATACTGCAACGCCAAGCTGGTTTGCTTTCACTTTATCGTCCATCTTACCTAAATCACCTAAGACGGCATTAAATACATCTGCAGAAGTTCCTTTCCCTTTGTTGAAGTTATCCCAGACCTTTTGTGTTTGGGGAGACATTTCAGCAAAGGCATCTGATACACCTTTAGAACCATCCTGTACCCTAATACCGAACTCTTTTACAAGGTCGTTAATGTAATCGAGATTATAACTGCCATCACGAGTCCCGTTTGCCATAATGGTAAACATCTCGTTAGCAGAGAAGCCGGCTTGTTTGTACAGCGGCGCATATTCGGCCACATTATCAAACATTTCATTTGAATAGTTCAAACCTTCTTGTCCACCAGCAGCAAATAAATCGAATGCCTCTTTTGAAGAAATACCGAAATTAGTCATTAATTGCCCTGCACCACGGGTTACTTCATTGATATCAGAATCAAATGTTTTACCCAGTGTCATAGCGCTCTTTGTAGCTTCCTCTAATTCTTCATGAGGAACTTCTTTCATATTTTGATACACTTTTATAAGGGATTGATCTACTTCTTCAATACTTTGGCCAAATCCATCTTTCCAAGTTTCTTTTGCGATTTTACCAAGGTTTTCAGCACCTTTTTCAGTAAGACCTAAAGAAGATTGGATGTTTCTTTGTGAAGTATCGAAATCAGAAGCTACTTTGACAGCTGCTGCACCAATACCAGCTAGAGGTAATGAGACGCCAGCAGTCATGTTAGTACCAACATCTTTCATTTTGTTACCTACATGACTAATGGATTCCCCTGCCTTTTGGAACTTATCATGCATTCCGTTTGCAGTTTTTTGTACTCGATCTTCAAATTGTTTTAAATCTTTATAAGCGCCGTCTGCTTTAATACCAATCGTTCCGAACAGTTGGAACATTTCAGCTAACATTTACGCACCCCCTTCTGGGGCCGATAACCATTTTATTCTTCATCGTCGTCTTCCTGGAATTGAGCCATTATTTGCTCAACATGTGCTTCGCATTCTTCTTTGCTCCATACTTCACCCATTTTATAAGATGATTCCTTATCATCCTGGGTATCAGTTAGTCCAAAGGCTTTTAGATAATCATCAAAAGTAGTACCCTCTTCAAGTTGACGAGTTTGAAAACCAATGAACGCCATCTTCTTCCACTCATTTAATTCTTCTTGCTGCTCTTCTCGTGCTATTAAAGAAAATAGGTCCATTAAACGCGAATACGGTATAGATAAGACGTATTCATCTGTCCATCCATACCGCTTTTGGATCTTGTCGAAAGCACGTAACATGTTTTGTTCGGCTTCCTCTAAATATTCATCTGAATTTTCGTTTACGCTTGAATCGGAGCCGCTGCTGGAATTACTGCTGATTTGCTCCACTTCTCGCTCTGAACTTTCACTAGTCCCTTGACCTGGTTGAAAAAAGTCATTAGGTCTTCACTTTCCAATAAGCCCTGTATAACAGCAACCATTGCTTCTGGAGGGAATTGACGAAACTCATCTGCTTTTACTTTCAATAAACTAGCAAAGAACTCTGTAAAATCATCCTCACAAGCAGGAATCATTGTTAAAACACGGAAAGCGAATTCTAATCCTTTTTGCTGCTGCTTCTCTTTAAGTGCAGCTAATTGTGCTTGTTTTTCTTCTTCCGGAAGAGATTCAGCTTCTTTAGTTAGTTCATCCATTTGTTGCTTATCCTTACCGAAATCAGCAAAATTAGCCATTGCGCTGCGTCCAACCTTCGAAATAATTTTAGCGAATCGCCAAACATCCGTTACATTTAATCGTCGCATCGTCACTTTTACACCTGAAATTGTAATTTCTGTACCTGTATTCATCATTTTTTCTAAAATAGATGTCATTCCGTTCTCTCCTTTTAGCTTTTAGCTCGTTTTATGTAATAGAAAACCGACTACCATTTATGCGGTAGCCGGCGCTTTAAGTGCTGCTGTTTTCTTTTTCTTTGGTAAATAGATTTCATAAGGCGGTGTATTTGGTGCAGATTCACTGTAATGACCAATGAACTTGCATTTCAATCCAACCGTTCCTTTTCCATCTTTCAAATCAACTTCAATACTTGAAACTACCAATGCATTTCGAATAACGAAAATAATTGGCAAGTTGCTTCCTGAAACCATCCCAATCAAAGCAATATCATGATAACTAGAGTCAGGAATTTCATTTGAAGGTTTCATAATATCGTAATCTGGTTCGGTCGTACTATCTACCGTCATCCCAGGTAAAGCTAACTGCAGGTTTTCTTTTGTAAACTCTACTAATGTAAGTTCTACATGCGGTTCATCTTTTAATAGCCACTTACCGCGCACCATCTTACCTAATACACCATCAATATCTGCATCATAGTACTCACGATCAAAACCTACTTTGGTTCCACCTGTAGTTGCTCCGACCATTTCTCCTAAATCTTTTATGCTTTTAAAGTCCTTATACATGACACCAGGGCCGATTACAAAATTATCAGTTGTTCCTTCGCGGACACCGTTAATTAATTTCCAGCTCATTTGTTCTACCCCCTAATACAAGTCCGTTCGAATCGTTCGGACAAGAAATTTTGCATTTATATGAATGATAGATGGGTCTTCATCCGGTATCGGCAGCTTACCTGCACGATGTATAGAAAGTATCCCATCATCTTTTAAGCCAACTTCTCTATCTAGTAACTTCTCAATACGTGTAGCAATTAACTTCGCCTTATCATAATCCCCGTTGTCACAATACACATCGAAATTCAGAATCATACGATCTATAATTTCAACATCATCCGGATTATCTGCTTCAATTCTCATAATTGCATAAGGCATTTCCATATCATCCTGTGCAGTTTGGAATGTAAGAGCAGGGCCTTTGTCTTCACCTTCACCATATTCCGATAGATTAGCCTTTATTATTTCATCGCTCTCTACAAGCGTTCTAATAGCTGCAATAGCATTAGTCATACAATTACCCTCCCATTTGCCTTTTCAGTTCTCTACGCTCTTTCTCAAACGTTTTTACCAGGAATGGACGGGCTTCTATATTACTCGTACCAGTTTCAAGCCATATTGCTTTTTTTAAGTCACTTCCTACTGCGCCCAATACCTCTGATTGCGACCTTTTAATGTTGTACTTAATAGAGTTTAATAAGTCACCAGTACGAACAGCAGGAGCTTCACCTGGTTTGGATGCGGTATATTTACGGCTTGTATGTGGTATTTTGTATTGTTTACCACTACGACTACCTGTGAGAGTTTTTTTGACTTGATTTTGCAAATGGATTGTAGCACCAGTTACTTTTTCAACACACATATTATTGATTTGTGTTTTTACTTGCTCCATATTGCTTGAGAACTCAACTTCTACTGAACTAGACATATAGAATCACACCTTTTCACAATAAATCTCAATGTGATGATTCATAAACGCAGGATTACGTGGTTCTCCTTTTACTTCAAATGTATAATCAACGCCTATTTCTTCATTTTTGAAATGAATACGGTCGTTAGGCTTAATTTTGTATGAAGCAGGTGCATATATCTTAAAGGTTGTATCGAAATTTTGTTTGTCACGCTTAAATCTCTCATTATCAGCAGCAGAATTAGTAGTTACACGGCAAATCATATTCTCGTAAATTTCCTCTTCTGTTTCTGCATAATTACCAGAGGATTGTTTCTTTCTCTCTTTTCGTTTTACAACTACTTCATGAATATATAAATCATCCATATCACCATCGTCAAAGTACATACTCATGTGGCCATCACTGGCTTAACTCTTGCTCTAAACGCTTTTAAACCATTAAGTATCTTATTATTTGTAGCAGGTTCGTCTAGCGCTTCTGGGCTAATCTGGTACGAATAATCCCCTATACTTTCGGATGTCTTCATACCTTTCCGTTGTAATTTAGCACGACCTATTGCAGAAATAACCAAATCAATAATACATTTCCTCATAAGTACCTGCAGATCATCATAATCTTGTATCTTATATTCGAATTCATACAATTGATTTTCGGATAAACCATAAACAATACGCCCATTTACTGTAATAGAATCGGACATATCTTGTTTTGAACTAACATGAGTTACTTTTGCTATAGATTCAGCAGGAAAAGAAAGCCAAGCTAGTTTGCTTGTTTGGATGATTTCTTTCATTGGATTCTCCGGTTTGACTCTTAAATACTTTTTAGTAATAACCGAATAGTAATCTATTAGTTCTTGAATAACTGTATCAGGCATTTTCTGCACATTTACGCGGTCTTTAATGTCCTGCATGGTAATATCCATTATGTTTCTTTCTCCTTCTTATCGACTTCTTTTACAAGTTCAAAATGTCCAGTACTTACAAGGTAATCAGCCTTTTCATTTGCAACTGTTTCCTCTTGGCCATTCTTAAACTTTTGTCCATAAGCGGTGTAAGTGCCACCGTATCGCAGCGTAACTACTTTCATAATTAACACCCCTTTCACGAATGTAAACTATTACATGAAAGTTTACATTCGAATTATTGGTTTTATTGGTTCTATCTCGTTTTCTACTAAAAACAAGCAAACATTAAAAAAGTATACATTCAAAACCCTGATAACAAAGGGTTTATTCCCATAAAAAATACGCCTGGTTATTAAGCTCCAAACGTATCCGGAATATTTGTTAGGATTGCTACTGCATCCATTTCTTGAATAACAGCATCATCATCAAAATGAATTACATAGAATCGTTTATCTTCCATTACTGCAGATTTACCTTCTGTTGTTTTACGAATGCGAGTTTCATATGTGTTAACAGCAATAAAGTTACGTGGATCTGCAAGAATAATAATGTCATCTGATAAAGTAGGAACTGTAACAATTCCGTATCCCATCGGTTTATTAACTTGGTCTCCTGCTCCTAGTAATGCAGCATCACCTGCACCTGTAGGACGGTTTGTTAAATATTCAATCCATTTTTCTCTACGATTTGGTGACATAATCCAACGTAGATTACTATTTTTATATTTATTTGGCATTACACCAGATAGAGCAAAGATTGATCCTTTACCAAATCCATTAGCTTTTGCTTCTTCCCCTGTACCAGTTACTAATTTAGCGTGGTCAATAATATGCGATTCTTTTGATTTTAAAATCTTCTTTAACCAACCATCGTTAATTGATAAAAATGGATCAGATGATTCAGCATCACCATTCCAGTGTAAATCCTCTAAATCAACACCTGTTTGACTTGACATAAGTGCCATTACAGTATCTTCAAAGCCTTCCCCTTCAATATTTTCACGCAGCGTTTCTTCTGTAATTTCCCAAGGTAGACGAAGTGCTTTTGTATTGTATGGAATAGTTGATGTAGTAACACCTGCACGGTAATCCTCATCTTTATTCTCTGTTTTCTTACGTAGAATGCGGCCGCCAATACCAACTTTATCAAGTACACCTTGTTTTGCTTTACGCATTTCTTTTCGATGTAATTGAGAGAATGGTGTTGCGTCAAATGCCATTCTAAAGAATTCTTTACTTTGCTCTGAATTTAATAAACCAGAAGAAACTGAACCTGTAGTAATTGTCTTTTCAATTTTAGATAGACGATTTAATAATTGCTGATTGTTGTATGTTGTTCCCATATTAATATTTCCTCCTTATATTACAGGTTAACGCCTGTCCATATAGATTTTTTAATTGGTTGTTGTCCAGGTACTGGATCACCATCAGGATCTAACGATTTACGAACTGAAGCAGTATTTTCAAGATTACCAAGACGTTCAGCAAATGGCTCTAATGCTTTTTGAATAACCGCTGCAACTTTCTCCTCATCTGTTTGCTCTTCTGGTGTAGGCTCTTCGCCATTCACCTGCTTTTCAATCTTATCTAACTTAGTAGCTAGTGGCGCTACTGCTTGTTTAACAACCTCTGCAATATCCTCTGCTTTCATTTCTTCTTCCTCCTCTGGTGAAGCAGCTTCTTTTATTTCACTAATTAAAGCTAATGCTTCATCTAATTTTGCATGATTCTTTTGGGATAAAACTTTCCCAGCTTTTTTAATACTTTCTAATACAATGTTTTCTGCTTGTACACTGTCTTCAGATTTCGCAATGGTATAACCGCCTTTAATAGAAGAAAGGATTTCCTTCATATCATCAAGAGCAGCTGTCATCCGATCGATATCGGGATTGTTCTCCCAAATTTCCCAATAGAACACATCTTCGAACAAATTAAAAACAGCACGTAAATCACGATTCTGTCTTTCATCTACAAACCGATCTTTTACTTCTCCCTTTTTAATCTCGTGTTTCTCACCTTTGAAGAAACCGACCATTTTACGAATAATGCCTTTCTCTTCATGAGTAAGATCATCTGCTTTTGCGATTTCTACACGTTCGCCAAATCCCCCCATTGAAAAGCCAGTAACTTCACCTTTTTTAATTTCTTCCCAGGTGTCTGTATCATCAACACGAACAGTCATAAGCCATGTTCCTGCTTTTACTTCTTGTTCGCCTACTGTCATATCACTTTTAGCAATCCAGTTTTCAACTACTGTCCCTTTACCAGCGATTTCATCGTGTTGTTTATCGATGTGTTGGTAATTATCCATAAAGGTATATGCAGCCTTTTCAATTTCTTCTGCGGTCATTGTATCCCCATGTGTATCTTCTACATATGGTTCATATACCACACCTGTAACAAGCTGCTTATCTTCCTCTGTTTTAAGGATTGGAACCTGTTTTGATATATTTGGTTGTTTAGCAGATTCGCTTTTCATAATGGCAAATTGACGACCGTTTGCGCCCTTTGTAACTAATGAAACATAACTGATATTGGCGTTTTTTAGTTCGTATCCCATCGTTTTTACCTCCTTCCCTATAAATATTGGGGTTCCACTGTCAAAACGCATAGCAGCCAATTTAAAGCCGTATACGTTTTGACGATGAAACCCCAATCAAATAGGTGTGTTATATTACTCTTCTGAGATCATAGTGCAGCGACAATGAGGATGAGCTGGCGGACACATCTTTCCATTACTAAATAAATCATCAATATCTACCGTTTCCCCATGTAAACCACCACATTCTTTACAAACACGCTCATCGTTGCCTGTAAGCCATGTTTTCTTGCTTCTATTTGCACCCTTATAAGCGATTAAATTGCCGTAATTCATTGCATATGTTGTTTCTGTACGTGCAATCATCATTGCTCTATAGTTACTTGCTTCTGACATCACATCTGCAATAGAAACACTTAATGCATCGACACCCATTCCCTCACTAAGATTCTTTAACATTGTCTCTCTTAATCTATCTTTAGTGGTTTCATGGATTCCTTTTGCTAATTCAAATGCATAAGCAGCAACCCATTTTGCAGCAACGTCACCAATTGGATCTAATACCATCCAGGTTAAACCATTTGATGCAATGGTACTTTGTACAAATTCTGTTACATCATCCTGTAGCGTAGCAGTGACTTCATCGACAAACATTTGTCGTTCCTCATCCCAATCAACATTATCCATAAATTCATCAACTTCTGCTTCTGCAATTACAAGATCAATCTCTTCATCTGCTTTATTAATACGAATTACGGGAAGCAGGTTTAAGAGCCGTTTTCCCTGCTCGGAAAAAAATCAGCTACCTTCTTTTGCATAGCTTTCTCTATTTCTTCATGCTTTTCCCTAAACGCATTAATAGCAATTAAGTTATCTTGTTCATCATCTGCAGCCTTTGCAATTGGTTCTGGTGGAGAAGATTCAGTTGTACCATCAAAGAATTTTTCTCCTCCTGGTACAGGTTCATAACCTACTACCTTACGAGACTCATTTAGTTTTAATATTCCACCTTCATAACTATCTTTTGCATACTTCAAATCTGCTTCACGATCATCAGTATCGATTTCATTTAATTTGAAATGCCAATCTAAACCGCCTAGTATTTTAGCGAATACACGGAACAATTGATTGTTTAATCGGTGTTCTAATATTTCTTGTCCAGGTTCAATAATAGAACGCTTGTACATCTCATTCATTTCTTTAGCAGTTGTTTGTCCTAATGAACCTGTCATAGCCCAACCAATACGATAAGGCGGTACGCGATGGGCCACACATATCTCCATTGCGCTATCCTGCTTATACAAACGGAAACTACCTTCTTTTACATCAGGGCTGACTTTTTCCAATCTAGCTTTTGCTCCTGATGGAACAGGAACTACGGCCAACTTATGATGTTCACCCTTTGTTTCTGCAGAGAAGAACGCTTTTAATTCATTTTCCGTTCCCTCATCTATTTCATCGACGCCCTCAAGAAATAACAAAGCATCTGGAATAGTCTTACCCGTGAAAAAGTTAATATTGTAATCTCTTACTGCTTGAGAGCCAACTATTGAGCCAATAGAACTAACGTAATTAGGTATCCCATAATAAGAAGAACGAGAACCGAATTTGCGAATAACAATTACTTCTCCGGCTTTTTCTGTTCCATCTTCTGCAATATCTTCTGCATTTAATTCCTTACCATCCGCAAGACGAAACTCATCAGGATAACCGAACTTTTTGAACCATCGTTCTTTGTTACTTACGATTTGAGCAAAGCGAATTTTATCTTTATGGGCACGAACTGTATGAGCTGGAATGTGGTATAATTCTGACGGTTCACCTTTGTTATTACGAACA
Organism: Bacillus sp. K2I17; assembly: GCF_002209985.1. Lineage (NCBI taxonomy): Bacteria > Bacillati > Bacillota > Bacilli > Caryophanales > Bacillaceae > Bacillus > Bacillus sp. K2I17. The sequence goes on along the minus strand of NZ_NJGF01000012.1, from coordinate 10,911 downwards.
ACTTCAATAATTCCCCAGCCAACTGTCTCATAATCATCCCATACGGCTCTTATGATTTCTGAACTTGTCATTTCTGGATTACAATTACGCATGAATTCTTTTAATCTTTTATACTGCTCCTGGCTCGCTGCTTCTTTTACTTCTTCAAAAGGGGCAAAGTCAAAACCAACACCAGCAATATCATCGACTTTTGCGCTAATACAAGCAGAATGAATAGGATTACTTTCCTTTATATCCAGTAGAGTTGCCATATCATAAGGAGGTTTAATTAATCCTTTATCACTATATGATTGAGCGAATGGATCAACTGCCATTTGCTTGCTGTTATCTTCCTTATTCTTTGGGTCGTCTGCAGCTTTATTAATACCAAATACTTTTACATTCTTTATGGTTTTCTTATCGCTCATATCGTTTGTATGTCCTCCTTTCTTCTATTAATAAAGAGCAAAAGAAATAGCCGAACAATTAATGTCCGACTACACTCTTTTAACCTTTCCACCCATAACTACTTTTGGTTTATAGAAGGCTAGAACTATAGCATCTGCTCTATCAGGTGATTGCAATCCGCGTTTCTTCATTTCTTCTTTTCGCTCTAATGCAATCTTACCTCTACTTGTTAGTCTGTATTTACGGCTAGAAAATTGAGAAATCATTTTTTCATCATTTGGAATCTCCATTGTAGGTTCTTCACCCTGTATAAATGCTTTCATATTCTCTTCAAGTATATCCCTAACTACGGCCCAACCTTCTGCACCTGCATTATCATAATGCTCATCATCAAGCGGCTTCCCGTTATTCACAACCGGATATACTTTGAATGGTAATCGTTCAGATTTAATAACTTCTTTCAATCTGTCCGTAACACCACCACCAACACCACTATCATCGACTTTTATATCAACTCTTTTTAACTGCTTGTACTTTGCCATGTATTCCTTAGCTAATTTCAATACTTGACCAGCAGTTTCCATAGTATCTTGTTTATAGTGGTTTAATAATTTAAACACTTTATTTCCTATCCTTGGAGCAATTACAGTTTCATCATCACCAAATCGTGCAACGTCAACACCTAAGTCAAGTGTTTCACCAGTTGGCTCCACTTTACAAGATGCTGCTTGCTCTACAATTTCTAGTGGAATAAAAGCGTCTGCTTCTGCTTTAGGAAATTCACCAAGTACACGTACACGCCAAACGTCTGAACCCTCGCCATATTTCTTTTTCAATACTTCTATATTGTCTTTACTGGTTCGAGGGCTATCTAAGCTAGATACTTTATGTATTTTATATAAATCTCTGTCACGATTATGAGAATCATAAAATACACCGCTTGTTCTTGTTGGGTTTCCACATAAAAACAATTTATTTTCTGCACCAGATAAAGTACCAAGTATAGCTTCCATAATAGGATCTGCTATACCAGAAGCTTCATCACATACAAATAACATATAGTCTTCGTGAAAGCCTTGCATATTCTCCGGCTTTGTTGCGGTTCTAGCAGTAGCAAACCAACGTTCCTCACTGCCAATCATGTATACTCGTGTTTTAGTCCATTTAAGTAGATTTTTAACCGCACTGCCTTCTAACCATTTCGCTATTTCAGCCCAAAGTACAGTAAATAGCTGTTCCTTTGTAGGAGCTGTACAAATAACTTTTGGATTCGGTCTACAGCAGAGGAACCAAATAACAACAACTGACTCAAGACCTGTTTTACCAACACCTTGGCCAGATCGTACTGAAACCTTTGGACTTTGTGCCAAATCCATAAGAACTTTTCTCTGCCATTCATCTGGATAAAAACCAAGCATATCCTCGGCAAACGCAACTGGATCATCCCAATAAACATCGATAATCTCCATAAATTCACTAAAAGCCGTATTACTCATTAGCTTCAGCTTCCTTTTGTTTACGTCTGCGCTCTGCTATCTTCATAAGTGACTCTTTCCAGTCTTCTGTATTCTGATTAGTGTCACCATCAACTTTAATAGAAGCAATTTCTTTCTTAAGTTTCTCAATTCGTAGTTTTTGTTCCTCGGTATTAGCTAACCTATCGTATTTTTCAATAAGGGTTACTAGCGTTGACATTGCTTTCGATTGAGCATTTAAAAAACTAGCTTGCTTATCCCAGGCGAATTGAATTTCCCATTCTTCCTCAAATCCGCTTTCGGTGAGCTTTTTCTTTCGAAGTTCCTTTGTCATGTCCTCTTTATCTCTAATAAACATGATACGTTGAGCATGAATGATTTGAGTGTACTGCAGCATAATACTTTCCCATATGATTGCTAAAGGGTCATTATTAATTGCTTCTATTAATTCTTCTTTTAAATCAAATATTTCTTGCGGTAAGTACTTTCTATATAAACCATGAGTAGCTGCATTACCATTACGTAGTGGAGCAGCACCACCGGAATTACCGACAGCATTTTTATTACCTTTTTTAGCTCCACCACGATTATTTACAGCATTCTTATTACCTTTGGGTGCTCCTGGTTTCTTTTTGGAGTACTCCGTATCTTCCATTGGAGTACTCCGTTCATTTTTATGGAGTACTCCATTTAATTTGTCTATCCATCCATCTTTCGATTTCCATCCGCCAACTGTTTTTTCACTTACAGTTTTTTCGGATGTAGACAACAATTCGGCGATTTTACGATTCGTAATATCACCATTATGATCTTTAAATATTTCATACGCTTTGTTACGGTCTGGACTTCGTTGTCTGGCCATAATTACATAACACCTGCCCCCTTATCCAATTGTTTGCACTTCCTTCTCTAAACACTCAATGCATATATGAGCATTATCCGTATTTGCTTCACGGATATATGTTTTATCAAAATGAGTAATAGTTAATGGCATTTTTAATGCCCACATGCAAGGCTCATTACAAACAGAGCATGTAGGAACGTTTATAGTTTCTTCTTCCATTTACACCACCTCACGGTAATTCCTTTAAATCCTATTATTGCAAATCTGTTTATCTAAATGTAAAATTATAGATAATCTCTAACATTTTGAATCGAGGTGAAAATCATGAGAAATTTTAGTTCATTATTGATTTCTACTATCTGTTCAACCATCCTTTTAGTTTGGAATTCCCTTTCTTTTTATACTGAATTCACAACAGGACATACATACTACTGGATTTACGGTATCATAGCCTTGGTTTTTCTTCTATTCTTTATCCTAAACATGCGAGATATCATCAAGAAAAACTACAGAACATCAGGACAATAGGAGTTGATACATATGTGGGAAAGATTTAAAAACTATAAGTATTCCTCAAAAGAATTAAAGTTCATGCTTTGGTTATTTGGTATTACTTGTTTTGTACACTCAGTCGCTTTCTTTGGCGGACTATTTTCTTCTGAATTCCTTTGGTTTAAAGGCCTTTGTGCTATAGCAGCATTGCTAGCTTTTATGGATGTTAAGCGGAAAATCAATAAGTATAAGATAGCATTGTGAAAAGGAGCCTATAACGGTTCCTTTTTTTATGTAAAATAAAAAAGCAGCAAACGCTACTTTTTTCCTCTTATTTATAAACTGAAATCTTCTAATGATTTATCAATTTCATCTTGTTGAATTCCTATATAACGCAACGTGATCGACGGAGCGGAATGATTAAAGATCGTTTGCAACATTACTACATCTTTTGTCTTTTGGTAATAATGATAGCCAAAAGTTTTTCTAAGAGTATGCGTTCCAATTTCATCAAGTCCTACTTTTTCAGCCGCAGCATTCATAATTCGATAAGCTTGAATTCTCGTGATCGGTTTTCCTGTCTTTTTAGAAGCAAATAAGCAATCTGTTTCATTCATTCCACTTACATACTCATTTATTTTTTCTCTTAACGCTGTATTGATAATGAAACGTTTCTCTTTTCCGGTCTTCTGTTCTTTAATTACAATGTGAGTTCTTTCTTTCACATCATTTACATGTAACTTTAATAAGTCACTAATTCTTAGACCTGTATTGATTCCCATTTCAAATAAAAATAAATCACGATAAGATTGGCGACGTAAAACCTCTTTCACTTCTTCCAACTTTCCTTTATCTCGAATCGGTTGCACAAACTTCATTCCTTACCCCTCCGTACATTATGTTACATTAGATGTATCTTTATTATACAATATGTTACATAAAATATGGTAGTTATTTTTATAAAACAATAGAAACCTTGATATAACAGCATTTCTCTTTAAAATTCTAATGTAACAAAATATATGATGTGTTACATTAAATAGCATTTTCAATATTTTTCCATTATATGGGTTGAGTTGAGTTTGTTTTGTTAACTACCATTATTTTTATCCATTTGTGGAGAATGCTTCTTCAACTCGTATATAGAATTGTAAGGCAAAAAACGAGAGGGGGAAAAATTATGAAACTAAAAATCAAAACACCAAACGGATTTAAATTAAAACTTTGCATCTTCCCAGAATTAATTAGCACTATTGGATTATTAGTTCTATATCTCCACCTAGCAGGGCTCATTTGAGCCTTGTTTATTCTCGTTCGTTGTGTTTGTTTATTTTGTTAGACCTTAAATCGAATTACAACTACATTCTTCGTATTTAATAAGTATAAATTTAGAAAACCCATAAACAAAAAAAGAGTGCTGTGAAGAAACGCACTCATTCAAAGGACTTTACCAATCTCGACGATTATCGCTATCACAGTCACGATCATGATTACGTCTGCGACGGCATTCATCACAATCGCAGTCACGGTCACGTCTACAACGACGGTCATCACAATCTCTATGTCTGCGTCTACAAAACATTAAATCATCCCAAAATCTATTACAATCTCTGCAATGTCTGAAATTACAATTACATCCCATAAATATGATTACCTCCTCTCAACTCTAGGATTCATCATATTCTATGCTAAAAAACAAAAACAGCTTGTTTACTAGTCTATATTTTGCATTTTAGAATAATAATATTCATATTTAATCTTCAAATTGCAAGTCTATTTCACCACTTATCACCCCTTAACAACAAACAAGACGCCACCCAGATCACGGCAGCGCCTACGATAATTGCTATTGGTTTAATCATTATTCCGCTAATAATCCTAACTCATGTTGAATCCCTGAGAACGAATAGCCATATACAAATCCAACAATACGAATACCTGGAGCTACATACTCTGCACCTTCATTTACAGCTTCATTAAAACACCGCTCTAATCCATCTAATGTTAAATCCATTATTCATCCTCCTCCAAAATAAAAAGCACCCGAATGGATGCTTTTTTCATTAAGTATTAATTTGCACTTTAACTACGGTAAATGAAGTTTTATCCTTCTTCCAGCTACCTAATGATGCTGCACTAATCTGCACCAACATTATTAAGTAGCCGGAAGAAGAGCAAAAGCTCTCCCTAATAACGGTATCATTCAATCACTACCATCTGCTGGTTTCGGATTTTATGTGCCATCATTACGAACCGTTTAGAATTTTAAAAACAACATAATGAGTTGTGTTTCCCGCCACTTCCCACAATACAAATATAACACGTTAATTCCAAAATAACCGGCACATTTCCTGCCAAAAAGCGGTCACGACTCTGCCAACTTTTTCATAGTTCAAATTTTTCCACTGCATCTGTTAATTCCACTGATACACCGAATATACTTTTTTTCATTTCTGTCATTTTCTTTTTTATAATCCACTGTGGATAATTCAATTCTTCTAGAATATTTCTAAAATAAGTTGGATTCAGCTTTAACACATCAGGATTTCTTCCAGTATTCCTTTTGTATCTAATTATTACTTCTAATAGTTCTTCATTTAACATGAATCACAATTACCTCCCCCTTACATTTTATATTTATGTATATACACCATTTGATACCTTGATACTGCCACTTACCCATATCTTATATTGTGTGTAACTGAGTCTATCACTGAATCCCTTGCTATCAGTGATTTCATTTAACTTTCTCTTTTGAGTTACACAGTACGAAATTTATGAGTAACTGTATAGGGATACGACCAGCATTTTTCAAAATAACCTACGCTATGCGGAAAAATAAAATGAACTGCCCATGTAGACAGCTTATTTACATAATTATCGTTATTAGAAGTTGTATGGATTTCTCTTCATTTACAGGATTTGATACTGTTTGTTAAAACAGGTAATCCTAATTTCTCGGTCTTAGAATTAGATGGGCGTACTTGAATCTGTACCCCTTTCATTTCTGCTGTAATAATGTCAATTCTCCCCACCCAAGTAGGACCACCATCTTCTTCAGAAGGATAGAGTTTGAATCGCCAACTAATTTTCTCTGGAATGAAGGCAAAACCTTCGTATGTATCATAATTACCCAGAGTGTTTGGGTCAGGTAGGTGTACACCTAGAATGCTTATGTTTGTTCGTGGAAAACTCTCTGTTAATTTCACCTTATAGACCAAAGCAACCCCTTTGGCATTTTTGTCTGCTTTATTGAGTGGATTTAGTATAACACTACATGGTAGAGATGCAGATGCATGTGCTTGATAAGGGCTTAAAACAATGGTCATACACATTACTAATATCACGATAAATTGTCTCATAAGTTCCTCCAAAGGCTTTTTAGGTTATTTTGCCTTTACAGAATTTTAATTATGACTAAATCATTCATGACAAGTAGGCTGTATATCATATTTATGTAAAGTTGACATAACGTCCTACTATTAGCAATCGTATATTCGTTAAAAGCTTTTTTGGATAATTACGATCTTATTGGGAACATTAATTTTTATGGAGGTGATTGTAATGAATAATAACAAACAACCAAACAAAACTTCTGTAGGAACAAACGCTGCATCTGCATCTGCATCTAACAAATTTGGAACGGAATTTGCTAGTGAAACAGATGTACAAGCAGTAAAACAACAAAACGCTCAAGCAGAAGCTAAAAAGAACCAACAATCTAGCCAACAATAAAGTTAACAAACAAAGGATATTTTCCATAATCGTGGGAAATGTCCTTTGAGCAAACTATCCAAGATGCAATAAGGCATCATTTTTGGAACCCAATTACGTAATAGAAAAAGACTACTTCTTTTAACTGGAAAAAGGTAGTCTTTTTCTGTTTTTAAGATGTATATGGTATACAATTTTAGTTAACATCTCACCAAGGGATCTTCTTTTTTTGTTCTATGGATCTGTGCATTTTTTTATACATTCCTATCTTGGCGCGGTTTTAGGGTTCTTGTTTGTTATTGGATTAGCCGAAAAACTGTATAAAATTTCACATGCTCGTAGCGTAGGGTTTTTCAAAAATGCTGCGATACCCCTTTAAAAAGAAATAAGCAATGATTAGATTTTAAACCTAGTCATTGCTTTATCCATTGCATCTTGGTTTACACCTATATAACGTAACGTGACCTTCTCTGACGAATGATTGAATATCTCCATGAGTAATGCTATGTTTTTCGTTTGCATGTACATATGATACCCGTACGTCTTTCTTAATGTATGTGTGCCTATCTCATCCAATCCGAACTCTGCTGCGGCTATACTTAATATCTTATATGCCATGCTGCGACCGATAGGACGATTCTTCCCTTGTCTACTTTGTAACAAATACTCATTATCTTCTCTTTCTTCAATAAACCATTTAAGCTCTCTTTTAAGAGATGTGGTAATTTGTATTCGTTTCTGCTTCCCTGTTTTCTTTTCTCTCATAGATATATGACTACCCTTGACATCTCCTACCTTCAGTTTCAAAATATCTGAGATTCTAAGACCTGTATTGATGCCCATAATGAAGAGAATGTAGTTACGTAAGCTCTTTTCCTTAAAGTACTCTTTAAGCTGCTGTATTTGCTCTGGATCACGTATTGGTTGAACGAAATTCATTATTCATTACCTCCCGTTTCTTCTGTCTCGCAAACTTCTAATCCTAGCGCAAAAGCAAGTTTATAAAACGCTTTAGACTTCCAACGGCGGTAAGTACGCTCTGACATTCCTATTTCGTTATAAACCATGTAATCACATACGTCCTCTTCTTCTAAATAACGTTTATAAATAATATCCCTTTGAATACTTCCAGCACGTCCGTTTCCTAATCGAGTTAGAAACTGATCAATACGTAATGACATTCTCTCAAGCCACTCTTCTCGTTTGCTTTGTTGAATATTCGCTATAGCAACATCTTCTAACGGTTTTCCGACTGCATGTGTAGGACCGTGCTCACGTATTTCATAAGAAGGAGTGACTTTCATTTCTTTACGCATCATCCCAAACTGTCTATGTATACGTACGCTTTCCAACACACCTTCTAATTCCTCTTGTGTTGCTGTTCTATCAATTTTTGGTAAGAAAGATAATTGTTTAGTCATGTAAGACCACTCCTTTTTATTTTTAAATTACTTTTGTCTTAAAGCTCCACGTCTACGTTCATAACGTGGGCCATGAATTCCCATTAAACCTTCAATGTCCCGAGTGCTTAACTTCTCTTTTCGCTTTTTCTTAGTTTTCTTTTTCGTTTGATTTGATTGTTTTTTCCACTCACGTAGCTGATCCTTTAACGGCTTCATTTCCCCATCTCCCTTTTCAAAATAAAAAGGACACCTATTCCTAAAACAGCTTTAATTGCTGCTTTAATGAATTGGTGTCCTCTAGTTTTCTAGCCGGACTGTATTCTGTTTGAGTTCACTTTAAAATACCAGCTTGTACAAAAATGTTTCTCCAAGCTTTATTGACTTGATACTTTTCAACTGATTTTGCACGGCGAGCAATTGCTTTTCTAATTTTTCTTTTCTTCAAAGCTTTCATTCTCCCAACCTCACTTTAAAAGGATTATTTTATTAAGTTTTTCACCAGCTATATCTTCGAATTTTTAAACTCAGATGAACCTCTAGACACATACACCATATACTAATTTAAATACTCCCTAAGAAAGCAGGTGAAAGCTATGCCATCTATTCTTGGAAACCTTGTCGTACAAACCAGTAACGGTTCTTTCAACTTAGGTGATTTTTATAACGTTTCTCCAAAAGGAAATACAAAATCTTATAATGGTTCAGGTTCATCAAATAATGCTTTTATTACCAATAACTTTAGCGGTGTTAGTGCAACAAACACATTCGATGCTGATGTTGCAGACCAAGATCAAGTAGTAGCAAACTAAAATTATTCATTTCCCTCAACCTCCCTGAATAAAACTCAATATTCCGTCCATACTATAGATAACCCATCTTTAATGTACTGTAACCAGTTAGATTTTCTTTAAGACTGAGCAGTTAGCTTTTGCTAGCTGCTCTTTTAGTTATTAGGAATTTATAAGTAATTCAAATTTCCATTTCCTCGAATAAAATCCAATATTCCGTTAACACTAAGTACAAGCTGCTTTTTCCCCAAAGTAGTCCATTGTTGCAGGGTTTGTGAGAGCAGTTAGCTATGATAACTGCTCTTTTTTAGTTTGTCCGAATAAAATTCTAAATTCTGTCCAATACTATAAATGGGCTGATACAGCTTGAATTCACAGTGACCTCTGTAATTTTCTTTTTCCCTTTCTCTGAGGGCTGAGCAGTTAGCTTTTGCTAGCTGCTCTTTTATATTGAGTTAATAATAAAATTTAGGTCTTATTTCTTTTTTTACACCATATACTTCTAACCTAGACCCAGCTCAAAGTGTTACCTCCTATCTTAAAGAGCACTTATGCATGGTGCTCTTTTTTAGTTTCCTTATTTCTACAAAATGAAGTTTTTGTTTAGTTTTCTTTCATTTCCGAATAATATTTTCAACCCTGTTCATACTATTCTTGTACCTTTAAGTTACGAACTATTTCTGTAAGCGCAGCGTTTCTTTTGTACAACGAGCAGTTAGTTTTATTAACTAGCTGCTTTGTTGTACAAAAGAAATACTTTTTTAAAACTGCACATTTATTAAGAACATACATAAAATATCATGTGGTATTCTTTTTCAATATTAGTTTTGGTCAGAGAGCGCCCTGGATGGCGCTCTTTAATTTTCAAATAACATTTCCAAGTAATTACGAGAGCGGATTTTAATATATTGTACAAGCACTATTTCGCTTTATTAAATAAACTATATAAACATCTAAAAGAAGGGAGCTTTAAATTCATATGGCTGATTACTTTTATAAAGATGGTAAAAAGTATTATAAAAACCAATCACATTCGGACCATCAAAAAAATAACTGTTTTGTTGAGACTCATACAATTGGTGGTTCAGGAGAAAATTTAAATGGAAATATACCTACATCTATTGACCTCCTAGATACCACTCCACAAATAGTATTTGAAGATTTCACCAACAATCACAATAAAACATTAATTCAGTTATTCGTTGTCGGTATGAGTGCACCCGTTCAAGTAACTATTCTAACAAGAAGATCTAGCATACCAATTACTACTACATTACAACCCGTTCAAACAAAAATATTTCAAGTTGAAGATTTTCAAAGTCTTACTCTTACAAAGCAGGAAGGTCCTACTAGTCTAGTTAGTTTATTTATTCAAAAAACATTTTGTATCTGCTGTAACGATAATAACGATTCATGTGATGAATATTACCACGAGTGCAAGTAATAGATTAAATCTCCAAAAGGACCCTTTATATAAAGTTTTTTTCCTTTCACTCCCCTCATTTTCCCGTTTTTTATTAAAAATTCTAAAACATGTTAATACTATAGATACACCAAGGTTGAATACGAATGACCATTGTGTTCTTCTTATTCACGGAGCAGTTAGCTTTTGCTAGCTGCTCTTTTATTTGTAACAGGCACTCATATAATATTCTGTGTTCCTTTCTCTATAAAAAAGTCGTTACAAAATGAGTCTCGTCACGAGAGCACTTTATTAAGTGCTCTTTTCTTGTTTCAAATACATACAAAATGAAATTTTTACCACATAGCTAATTGTTAAATATTTTACGCTTATACATTATAATGGA
>NZ_NJGF01000011.1:0-166987 GCF_002209985.1 Bacillus sp. K2I17 | reverse complement strand
TACCGGACCTTCAGGTGGACCTCCGGGGCCTACTGGGCCTACCGGTGCTACCGGACCTTCAGGTGGTGGACCTCCGGGACCTACCGGGCCTACTGGTGCTACCGGACCTACTGGATTACCAGGAACTGCTGGAGCTACTGGGCCTACCGGTCTTACAGTATCTGGATTATCTCAATACGCTTATATTTTCAATACAGCAGCTCAAGTTGTTGCCTTAGAAGCACCTATTCTTTTTAATTCAAATGGTTTAATGACACCTGGTTTTACTCATACTCCTGGAACTTCTCAGATTATGGTTATTAATGCAGGAGATTATAAGATTTCTTTTTCTGTATCAGGAGTTGAACCGAATCAATTTACGCTCTTTTTAAATGGTGCTCCAGTTACCAACGCAGTTTATGGATCAGGTGCAGGAACTCAGCCAAACAAAGGGCAAACACTCCTCACTTTAGCCGCAGGTGATGTTCTTACCCTTCACAATCATACTTCCGCTGCTGCGGTTACTTTGCAGACTTTGGCAGGTGGAACACAAACAAATGTAAATGCTTCAATTGTAATTGAAAAGTTAAATTAATTTAATCATTTGTTTCTTGAAACTCTGCCAGTAAATAACCTGGGGTGGATTCTTTTTTCAACAAGCAGTTAGCTTTTGCTAGCTGCTCTTTTAATTAAAATAACGATTTTTTTTAAAAGTTGCACAGCCATAAAAAACATACATACAGTATCATGTTCACCTTTTTTCTATTTGAATCTTGGTCATAGAGCGCCTTACAAAGCGCTCTTTTTTATTTAAATAAGGATTTTTGTTTGAAATTCATTAACCTTATTGGTTCCTTTGCATACAGTATTATCACAAGGAATTCCACAGGTTACTCTGGTCAAGTTACCTTGAATTTCTTGCAGACCTTGAGAGAAGAATCCGTTTATAAAAGACGGGTTCTTTTATTTTTTCTCATACAATAAGAATTTTGTATTACTTAATGAGTCACATCACTGATCTCAGCTGTTATCCAATCCGTATCAACATCTTCAATCGGCGGCATTTCCCCTAAACGCTCGAATGCTACCTTTTTCTGTTTTGTAAGTAATTCATTGAAATTGCTTTGTTTCTCAATAATTCGCTTTAAACCTTCACCGGCTTTTTCTAAAAACTTCATTGTATCTTCCTTAGTGCTTGTTGCCATCCAAATCCCCAAATCAATCGGAATGGTTATGGCATGTACACCGGATGTTACTTCCGAAATATTAATAGATTTACTTAATGGAATTGCACAAAAGCGATATTTCCCTATCTTAATTTCATGACCAACTACCGCTTCCCATTTTTCAAACGCTAGATAAAAGCGTTGAGTTTGCTCATTCACTTTGATTTCCATTCCGTTCCCCTCCAAAATAACTATTTTGTTTAGTTTCCTTGGTATTCAAGTTTGCTAGCATCTATCGTTTCAATATTTTCAATTGACCCAAAGCTTGGATACTCATTTATTCCTTTTAGCCATTCTGCAACTACATTATTAACTTGCTCTTGAAGTTTTTCGCCTTCATCTATCGGTACACCTGAAAGCCAGGATTCTGCAATCACTCCACATTCATCGGTTGCTCGTTCATACAATTTATCCAACAATACATCCGCATTAATCCATGGCGCATACTGTTTGAATTGTCCAATTTGGAATTCATTATCAACTGACGCTCTATCTGCGACCATTCTATCTGTCCAATCCTTTAAAGCTGCTTGAGTAGCTTCTTCTTTTGTTTCATATTTATCACTTGTCCAAATCTCGCTATTGCTATTAAGGTTATACATCCATTTCATATCTCTCATATTCCCCTTTACGAATAATCTTTTTTTGTATTACACATACTACATCTGAGCCGCCCTCTCCCCGGCTTTACTCTTTCAAATCGGAGATCGCTCCTCCGTATTGTCTAAGAACACGGCGGGTAACCTAGTCAATTACCTGCCGTTTTTACGTATAATTGTAAAAATTCTTGTCCAAACTGTTTAGAGAAAACATCTTAAGCCATGTGATGAGACCTCCAGCACAGGTTACTTGTACGGCCGTTCCCATAAAAGGAACGGTCTTATTTATCTCCGCATTACTTTTCTACTAAATAACGCTTTTGTTTATCTAAAATAAATTAACTATTATTTGAAAAATCGGAAACAATTATCTGATGTTTTTTCTGAATACTCGTGATATTATTTTGTTACTGGTGTTCATCAACCCGAGCATTCAGTAACACCATCCACAGACTCTACTCTCATCCTTCCCTTTTGAGAGTAGAGCTTCTATTTATAGAGCTATCCTTAATACTCTCTGTATATTTGTACAAAATTCAAATTTGATTAAAGTAACTGTGTTTTTCGTTCTTCCATACGAATTACTTTTCCACTTTGATATACAAATGATTGTTCACCAAATCCACCTTGGGGTGGTTCTATTAGTTGGACCTGACCATTTTTAACAACATATATTCCGTTTATTTTCAAATCTATTTCAGCTTTCATTTCTACAAGATTTTCTTTAATAATTCCCATTAAGACCACTCCCGTATGTTATGATTATTTTGTCGAAGCGAGTCGGGAGCAATCTCGACTTTTTTATTTTGTTATAGATATTCCACAACATTATCGGGAATAAATGATTGTTCTAATGATAAATAAAGTCGTATTGAAATCGGTTCTTTATTATCTCTCGCAGACTTGCAAAGCTCCTCCGCTTCTTCCCAATCAAACTGCTTCTCTTCTACTCGCTTAAATCTCCAAATTCCAATCGTATATTCCTCAAATAATTCATACTGATCATCTGGCGCTGTTGTTGGTTTTAATTCATCAGTAGCTCTTACTTGCTTTGGTACTTGAACAACTACATCCGTAAAACGAACTTTAGAATTTAATCGATGAATGTGTGCTTTCTCAGTATCGAATGCTACTACAGGCTCAACATCAAATATTGTTAACTGCTTTGGCATTACAATCCTCCTAAGCCTCTTTTTTATATTTAGCTAATACTTGTTCTAAACGTTTACGTTCACCCTCTAAATCCGTTTCATCGTGCTTTACAGCCTGAGATTGCACTTCTGTATCTTGTGTATGTAACCAATCAGGAACAATTTCTTTTCGAGCATTACTTCTGCCACCACGAGACTGGTATTTCTTACGGAATTGAGTTTGTGCAGCTTCAACATCAGTAATACTCTTATACCCCTTAGCATGCCAATCTCTTAAAATACCTTGTACATAAGACATATTAGGCGCATTCTTTTCTAAAGCTATTTTCATTGCTTTAATAACAAGCTGTGCATTCAAATCTTCAATCCATGCATTAATACCTTCAGCCACAAATGGTTTAAGAACTCCAAAGTTTTGCTCATAAAATGCTATTGGATTTTCTTCTGCAACTTTTTTATCTCTCGAGCAGCTTGCTGCTTCTTCTTTTGTTTTTGTTTCTTCTTTTTCTTTTGTTTCTGTTTTTGTTTCTTCTTTTTCCTTCATAGGGTCTTCGAAGCCCCTTATAAGCCACTCAAAACGAGCTTGGAAGTATTCCTTAATACGAGGAATTTTAAAATCTTGCTGCTGTTCTAAATCTAAACATGTCTCATAAAAATCAATTAAAAAATCTTCACACTTAATATTCTGGATTTCTTTTAACACACATTTTTCAATATTCATATTTGTAATAGCATTGAATTTAAGCCAATTAATCAACATAATTTCTTTCGTCTTTTTGTTGTAATGAATTTTCCCGTAATCAGCAAACCGCTCTAGCAGCTTTTCAACCGTTTCACGGTTATACCCTGTATCCATTTCTATCACTCGTAGTGGAAGCTCATAGATACCACTCTGAGAAGTTTTGCTATTAGTCATCAAATACAAGTAGAAGTATTTCTCCTCCGGTGTAAGATCTAAAACGAAAGCATCTTGCCAATATGAAACTTGAACAGGTCTATAAACTGCCATATTATTCATCCTCCATTGTTTTACTTGATTTGCTTTGATATACTTAATCCAATTCTATTTTTAGAAAGACTCTCTATAAGAGTCTAAAATCTATCACTCTGCCAAGTGATAGATTTTTATTTTTTACGACTAACTAATGATGCGTTAATCCCCTTTTCTTGAAACCTTTTAATAACTACACGATAACTCTTAGATATTTCATGTTCCTCTCTTGTATCACGAAGGCTCTTGAATTCTTTTGCGCATCTATTTAATTCCTTCTCCCAATGATTTGCTTCATCTAATGAACCAGCATTGAACATGTTATGAATACATGTCACCATGCAGTTATGTAATTCATTCGCAAAAGCAAAATCACCTGGTAGAACTAAGTCGAACAGACGATTACATTCTGCTTTCATAATTTGCTCCCCATTTTTAATAATTTGATACTGTACGCATCATTATGACCAGAAAGTAATGTATAAAAGATTTTGGGTAACAAATCTTTCTGGTCATAACGACAAGCACAATTGCTTGTCGTTATAAATTGTAATATGCTATAATTTATCTACTGTCATGATTGGCTATCGCAGGCTACGCGGTGGCCTTTCCTTTTTTCTTTTTGTTTTTCAAAACAAATGCTGCTTCTATAATTCGAATTCTTATCTCCATTAATTTCTTCTCTTGTTTTAAACCCCTAGCTTTCATATAGTCCCCACAAACTGATGCAATTCGAATATCACCATATAAATTTGCTTCCTTACGAATTAGAGCTTTATATTGATTTAAAGTTGGACTTGCATAATCAATCGTCATAACTTAAACCTCCCCAATAAAATAATTAAATTAAGCTTTTATATACTTCCTAGCTCGTAATGATACTTTCCAGTACTTAAAGACTTCTTTCATTGAAATACCATATTGATCACATAGGACCGCTACGAGGCTCATCATTGAACCTGTAGCATCCAAGATTTCATGCATTACCTTTTTCAAATCCTCTTTCTCACTTTCGGACCAAGCTTGTGAAGGTTTAAACCAACATACTGTATCGAGTTGTTCCAAAGCTTCATTTGTCTCTTGATAAACCATATATCTCATACTTGTAGGATGAAGATCTATTTGCTCTCCATTAAAGAACGGGATACTTACATATCCTGCTGCTTCACTCCACATTTTAAAAAACAACTGTGGATCATCAATTCCTTCAGTAATGCATTTTCGCAAATCTTCTGGTAAGCGTCGTTGTTCAGTTTCATATTTTGCTAGTGACTCACGACTCACGGGGATTTCTAAGGAGAGTTGTTCTTGGGTGATTCCCTTTCGTTTTCGTGCCATAGCAACTTCTTTTCCTATGGACATCGTTTACTTCCCCCATTCGTACCTAAAGCAATATTTATTTGTGACAACTTACTATGGTAATTTACTATTAGACGGATTCTTTAAATGGATTGTAATACTCTGTATTGTTTTCTACCCAGTCAGTATGATTTTCCATCCACTTAAAAAGAAGGTGTGTAGGAATAAGAACTCCCGCTTCACGACATACTGGAAAATCAGAACGGTTTAATAACTCAGATGCTTTAGTGCGTTTAATATGTAATAGTGCCATTAATTCCGTAATAGTTAAAAATGGTGGTAATTCTTTCATTGGTTGAAGATGTTCAGTTGCTCTTTGTACTTCTTCTCTGATTATTTTGCGAAATGATTCGATGTCGAAGTTAATCATAAATATCACCTCTTCAAATAATTTTTTGTTCCTTTAAGGAACATTGACTTCCAAAAAAAATTGTCCAATCAAAATTCAGACTCCCCCCTATTTTTTTAGCGATTTCAACGGAAGGTGTTTTTGTTCCATTTTCAATGTGGGTATAATAACTTCTAGATATTTTGCATTTATTCGCAATATTTTCATGGGTATAGCCTTTTACACATCTAAATTCTTTTAACCATTCTCTCAATATTATGACCTCCTTGCTTCTTAAAATTTCATCTTAACAAGATTATATGTTACTTTCAGGAACAAATCAACAAAATGTTTCTAATAGGAGCATTTATTAGAGTTACTATTAGTAACACAGAAATTCGTTTATAATTAAAAATAAGATTTAAATATAATGGTGGTGACTAATTTGAATACCTTTGGTAGAAAACTGAAGTGTTTACGAGAAGAAAAAAAGAAGGAAAACTCTGAATGGACGCAAACATATGTAGCTAATCAACTAGGTGTTGCTCGTACTACATACACTGCATATGAAAATGACACTAAACAACCACCTATGGAGACTGTCTTAAAGATAGCTAACCTCTTTTCTGTTTCTACTGATTTTTTATTGGGTAGAATATCTGATTGTAAGCAAACTAAATCATCTGACATAGATATCATTATAAATGACCCAGAACTAGGTCTCTGGTTCAAAAATATTAAAGATGCTTCTCCTGAGAAACGCGAGGAATTAAAACGCTTTTGGGAATTTATAATGCAAAATGAAAAGAATAGCATGAGAGAAGATAATTAAGAACAAAACATCTGCTAACAACAAATATTCATTCAAATATGTGTATGTATCTTATTATTAAGTTCAAAAATTCTATCTATCCTGCTCCCCTTGCATGTCTACTCTAATATTATTAAAAAGGAAACCACTTGCTTTAATAAAAACAAGTGGTTTTAAATAAAATTCATATTATTTAATCCTAACCGCTCCAACTATAATTAGGTCGGTTGCTAAATCAAAGTATTTTAAGCGTTCTTTATACCCTTTACACCTAATTTATATAAACTAAGTAAACTGCTATTAATAATCCTATTAAAGCATAGAAATAGATAAGGGTTGATGAAAACATAATTTGTATTCTTGTAGGAACTTCCATTCTAAATCTATCAGTATCCATACTAAGTAAAAATAGGTCTGTTTCTACCCTTTCTTTAATAACCCATTCATATAATTTTCGATATAATCTTTCTTGGCGCAAAAAGTATGCATCTAAAAACCAAAACATTATTAATGGTATAAAAGATATGAAAAATTGAATCTTCTCTCCTTTAAACAACAATGAACCTACAACTAAGGTTATTGTCCACCCCTTAATAATAAAAGAATTCGAAGACATTCTTTTTATTATATCTTGTATTATTTTCACTTCTTCTATCATAATTTTTTCAAGATAGTCCTGATTTTTCATTGCTTAAACATCCTTTACACATCTAAAATATAAATTTATCTCCAGGGATATAGATCGTTTAATGATTCTGATTTTTCTTTTATAAACTGCTCTACCCATTTAACCGCCTCTTCTAATTTCCCTTTTACATTTTTGTCTTTATATTTAAATAATTGGATACTCCTTTGGTCTATATGATAATCGCCCTGCATCCATGTGTCCCCCATCCCTTCCTTTTGAAGCCAAATTGTAGGGAACCTATTTATTGCACATATCTTCGCCTCATCGATTTGACCTGCTGGATACGATTTTTCAATTATAACAAACCTTGAGATGCTCGCATATGCCAACATTTTTTCTTCATTAGTTATGGTTTCAATTTCATCCTGCTTTTTTATTAGAATTGGAGTATATCCCATTTTTTCAACACACTCACAAATATCCTCTAGTTCCTTCATATACTCCTGTGGACTATCCTTTCCCAATACTAATACCATTTTTTCTTTACATGCCTTTACCCACTGCATAGAATTTTGAGAGGAATCCGAAGTTTCGTTGTTTATTGTATAAACTTTTTCAACTAATCTTCTTAACTCTTCGAATTCTATAGGTGATTGCAAATCTAGGTCAGGAAAAGTCTCTATTAGTCTTCTTCTATAAAACTTCTCAGATTGTAAAAGTTGGAAAAGTTCACTCATTAAATCTTTTTGTTGAATAGTTTCAACAAGATTTTCACAATTTTGTTTCTTAGGCAAATACTTTGAAAAAACATCATTCTTATCTATCTCTAGTTGTCTGCATAAACTATATAACTCTGGGTCAGAATATGACTGCTTTAAATAATCGACTAGATCATCTTCCTTTACACTTGTTAACCTAAAATGAGAATCCAAATAACTTACCTTCCTCTCCATTATTATTCAATTTTAATTTTATATACTCAGAGTTCTCCTTAATATCTTCTGGAAGAAGTAAAGTTGTAATTATATATTGAAAATCTATATCAACTATCTCTCTCTCTAATTCTAATATATAACTCATAATTCTCTTATAAACTTCTGGATCAACATCCCTAACATTAGGCGAATCATGTATTAAAAATTTAGGATGCATAACCTCACTAGATTCCGCAAGTTTTAATAGCGCTAAGTCAAAAGCAACTACTTTCATTATTTTGGTTGCATCTCCAGTGTCTTCTTCACCTACACCGTCATTATTAATTATCTTTACCTGTATATTTTTTGCCCGTGGACTTAAATCTAATATCCCTTTTTTAGTCTCATTATAAAGAAATTGCACAATTTCATCATAATATGTACTCAGAGATTGTAATCTTACTTGCATTCCTTCTTGATAGCTTTTTAATTCCTTTCTTAAAATCTCAAGTGTATCTTTTTCATCACTCCATTCTTTTTGATATCTATTTACATCATTCAATGAATTCATTTGAATATTTATACTCATTAAGTCTTTTTGCAATTCTTCTTTTTTACCCTCTAGATTTGTAATATTTTCAATAACTGTATCAATTTCTTTAGCCATACGCCCATTTATTTCATTCACTAATTTTTGGACATCTGATTTTTCTTTCATTAATTGTTTTATCTGATTTTCATAAAATGATATAGATTCTTGTAGTTCTTTTTTTTCATTTTCCAATACTTGCTTAATGGTTTCTATAGCCATATCGGAAGCCCCTACCTCATGCAATAAGCATTTCTCATTATCATCATATTTTAAAGGCCTTAAACATGTAGGGCATTTTTTATGAGGATACCTTTTAAACCATTCCATAGATCTTATTGTAAAATCTATTGATTCAGATTCATTTTCAATTTCATTACAGGTAGTGGTATAATTTAGAGTCCTTAATTTATAAGCACTTATCTTTTCTTGAATTTCATTTATAATTTTTATATTCTTTTGTTTCTCCTTTTTCAATTCATCTTGTCTTTCATAGATTTTTACTAATTCGTACCTCTCATCTTCTAAATTTTGTTCTATATTTCCTATCTGAAACTCTAACTGACTTAACTCTTCTTTTAATTCAAACTCATATTTGATTGTTTTGTGTCTGATGTACTCCTCGATTATTTGATATTGTTTTTTTAGATCTTTTTCTCTCTCTTCGGCCTGCTCTATCTCATGATTTAGATGTTTTTCTTCTTCAGATAATAAACCCGTCAAAAATTCTAATCTTTGTCTTCGTATATTAGCAGACTCATTTATTCCAAGCGGTTTATCAATTGCTTCAAATCCACTTCCTTGCACACGAATTAACTGGGATAAAATTTGCCTAACACTTAATATCTTTTTATCTTTATAATAATTTTTATTAGCAAACAGAAGAGATTCAATCCTTGATTTATAATCTCCATTATCCATTTTTTCCCCTGTATAACTAGGATTCGATAAAAGTTTATCTATTACCCATCCATCATAAACTTCACAGACGGTTCCTTTTATTAAATTCCTCTTGATTGTAGTCTTCGTATCATTTACACTAAATTCCATTAGCAAATAAGTATTCTTTAATTGTTTTTTCGCACTTTCACTCTTCAAAAAAGAGTTTGATCCTAAACCATAATCAATTAACTTTACAAATGTAGATTTCCCTACACTATTAACTGCACCTTTTCCCCCTACATCTTGTGCAAAGATGATATTCAACCCTTTTGTTAACTGAACGTCGAATTTATTAATTTTCGGTTCTGTAGTTACCCTATTGATAAAAAGAGTATTTTTCATTATCTATCACCTACAATTTTTTCTATTCTAATGTTAATTATATCAATGGTATTTTCATTTATAATTCTTTCTATGTATCTTACTTTTTTTTGGATATTACTAACATTCTTGTCATTCAGAACTACCATTCCAGCATCCACATTCTCTGTTAATCTAATCACTTGTTCATCAATTTTAATCATATCCCTTGATATTATTTCTTTTAATCCCCTAATAAACCTCGTGCTATATTTTCCAATTAAAAAAGAAGTTAAAAAAACATTATCCAGATTATTCATCTCTGTATCAGAATAAAGATTCAAGTATCCATTTTTATCATTTTCACTTAAGAAATATTTTGTTATGTTAGGAAATCGGCAAAGATATAAAGTCATTGCTAATTCCTCAACAGTACATTCACCTAATTCATGAATAATAATAACTAAATACATGCCATTTAAAATACTATTTTCTTCAATGTTATAAGCTTCCTCAATATCTATATTCATATATTCTCCTATTCGTTAAAAATTTTACATTGAAATGTTGTATCAAAAATTATCCCATTTAGATAATCTATTGCGTCGTCATCTTGAAAATTAGCAGGTAAAAATTCAAACAACTCATCAATCATAATTTCTAGTCTTTTATCTGCATTATATAAATTTGGAGGATATCTCGATAAAATTCTCTTATTATAATAGTTTCTCATTTTTTTAATTAGCTCTTCATACTTGTCAAAACCTAACTTTTTGGCTTTTCGTTTTAGTACAGTGTTTTCATTTTTACTATCTATTGCTTGTATACAATTACTCGGAGAAAACTCAGCCACATCTCTCAATTTCCTCTTAAATTCAATAATTTTATTACCATCATCTACATTATCATTTGCTCCTGAAAACTCCTCTTCCTCATACTCTTCTTCAGCCTCATTTAATTTTACTAGTAATTCTTGATATAATTCACCTAATTTTATAGCTAATTGTGTATCTAGCTTACTAAATGTTGTTCTATTGCTATTTGACTGTTCATCAACAATAACAGCAGCACAGCTTAGGTCCTTCGCTATATTAATTAAATTCTCTTCCTTATCAAATTGCATAGCTCTTTCTACTAAGGCATCTGCTTTCTGGGGATTATTGTAATTCTCACCAAACACCTCTAATGGATTTATACCACTTCGTCTTGCAAGGGCCTTCCATTGTTCCGCATTTAATGCTAGTGTTAATAATTCTTCTATTATTTCTTGACTACGTATTATCCTGTGATCCAAGTACAACACTCCATTCGTAGAAAAAACTACAAATTTATTTAAATCTATTCTTTTTTAACTCAACATGATTATTTTTTCATAGCAACCAAAGTATTTCTAGATAAATTGAAATGTTCCAGGATGTGTTTTTGTGTTACCATTCTTTTTCATTTCCAACTACTCTCAACCCTCTTTGCCATATATTTCTTTCATTTATTACCGTATCTTAACATTTAATTCCTGGCAAGATATAAATTATTAATTTCATATAATTTATATATATATATTTTAATATACAAAAATAAAACTTCAAACTCTTTCTCTTTTATTATAAAATTAGAACAAATGTTCTTATTTTATAAATTAAATGGAGTGAAAATCATGTTTAAATCGCAACCCTACTACACTACACAACTTGAAGACTATATCCAGCACTTGTACCAATCCTTATCTATTCTTGTTCCCGAGCAAATTGATATGATGGAGATTGCGAAAAAGCTAAACATTTGGCTGTACTTTGCTCCTTTTGAAAGTCATGCAATGGAAAGAAATCAAAAAGCTAACCTAGTTATTGATAATCGTATCTCTCAGCAAGAACAATGGGAGGATTTTGGCCATGAGACTTGTCACATCCTATTTCATTCTGGTAATCAATTATTAATGCATCAAATGTTTCTAGATTACCAAGAAGCAAAGGCTAAAAACTTCGCACAACAATTTTGTGTACCTACTTTTATGTTACGAAGGCTACCTCCCCTACAGTTAAAAGCATATATAATCTCAGAAAAATTCAATGTAACAACAAAATTTGCTGAAAAAAGGCTTTTACATTTCGAAAATCAATTATTAGCAAGTAAATTACAGAATCGAATATCACAATACTGTAATTTTTAAAACTAACGATACAGGAGGTGTTGAATATGAAAGGAAGTTTTCGTAAACGTGGAAATGCGTGGTCTTTTACAATAGATATCGGTATAGATCCGACCACAGGAAAACGACAGCAAAAAAGTAAGAGTGGATTTAGAACAAAAAAAGAAGCCCAAAATGCTGCTGCAATGATGATTACAGAGATAGAGAAAGGAATATATTTTGATGACAAACAATTAACTGTTTTAGATGTATGGGAAAAGTTAAAGCCTCTTCGTAAAGCTGAATTAAAAATTACATCTTATGAAAAAGACATGAGCTTAGTTAAGCTCTATATCCTTCCCCCATTTAGTTATAAAAAAATTAAAAGTATTAAGTCCGTAATGATTCAAAGCTACTATGCTGAACTTAAAGAAAAAGGCCTATCAAATGGTACAATCAGCAATATCCATCGCTGCTTCAGATGCATATTCAAACATGCAGTAGAATGGGAAATCATACATGATAATATAATGAATAAAGTAAAAAAACCACGTGAAGAGCAAGGTGAGATGAAAACATGGTCTAACGAAGAATGTAATCGATTCCTCCAGTATTTAAAAGAAAAAAATACCAAGTACCATATGTTCTTCTTACTCGCAATCTATACAGGTATGAGGCGCGGAGAATTACTTGCACTAACGTGGAAAGACATTGACTTTGATAATAAACGTATCCTGGTTAATAAATCACTTGTAAAAACAGAAAAAGGACTATTTAAAGCTGCCACAAAAACTAAGTCTTCAAATAGAAGCATTAGCATTTCTTCTTTTGTTATAGGGAATTTGCAATCCTACTATTTCTATAAAAAGAAAGAATTTTTCCGCTGGGGTATACACTTGAATGATGAGGCGTTTATTTTCACCGGCAATACGATACATTCGCCCTTACATATAGATGCTCCCCATCGCTTTTTGAATGATCACTATAAAAAAGCTGGTGTTCCTCGAATTCGTATACACGACTTACGACATACTCACGCTACACTTATGCTTCAGGCTGGAGAACACCCTAAAATCGTACAAGATCGCTTAGGGCATTCCTCTATTCAAATGACTTTAGACAAATATAGTCATATCACACAGAACATGCAGCAACAAGCAGCGGAAAACTTCGAGAACATAATCAAATCTAATGAAAACACCTGATAAAAAATGAAAAGATTTAATGTGAGCAAAATGTGAGCATCGAGGGAAAACACCACTTAAAAACCTTGATATAATAAGGTTTTCCATACTATATCGTTGAATCTTGGGAGAAGAATGAGCAGTTTTAGAGGTTTTTATTCTCACAAAACTATAAAAGTGTCACAAATGCCTATTTCATAAGCATTTGTGACACTTTTTGTTTGTTATGTTAAATGTCATTTCAATACTGAATTACTGCAGTTACCTTTTCCTTCTAGGACCTACAATTAATTTAATCGCCGTTCTTTCTTGATCATTAATAGTAACCTCTTGAAATGCTGGAACAAAGGCCAAATCAATACCACTTGGAGCAACAAATCCTCTTGCAATTGCAATTGCTTTAATCGCTTGATTTATAGAACCTGCCCCAATCGCTTGAATTTCCACATTGCCACTTGTTCTTAGTACACCAGCTATTGCACCTGCTACTGAATTTGGTTTTGATTTTGAAGATACCTTTAATATATTTTCCATGTAAGTTGCTCCCTCTATTATTTAATCGCTCTTTTGTTACGGTTTAAAATATTTCAACGTATCTTTTATTACTATTCACACCAAAAGCAAACAATGCTACATATGTACATTCATTCGATACTTTTCGTCTTCTTCCTGCCCCACTACGTAAATAAAAGATAATAACCATAAACTCTAATATACAAACACGACAAAATAGACATTCACTTAAACGATCACATCATTACAACTGAGGATAATGGTTTTACTTTCACATGTAAAATATGCGTGCCCGCTTTACTTCAATCTTTCAAGATATTCCACTGATATTTCCACCAAAACATCAACCTTTTCTTCTTCAAAATCGTTACAGCTACTATTCTATTACTATATTTCATCGTATTAGCACTTTATACTCCAAATCTATCACCTTTTATATAAGACAAGCATAAAATACTATGAGTATACACTTCATTCATAATAGGAGGTAATATATTGGGTTCATACTATCATTCTTCAAATTCAAATAAAAAATGTTCATGTAACTCTTCTTCCAGTTCATATAAAAAATGTTCATGCAACTCCTCTTCTAGTTCCTATAAAAAATGTTCATACGACCATTCACATAAAAAAAGCTGTCCAGCATACGGCACTTTTTGGCAAACTGAGTTTATAACTGTTCCTTTTGGAAATCCTTTTCCATTTAATCACGTTGGCCCTATAGCAGGAGGAGTTTCCTTACTAAATCCTACTACTATACAATTTAGTCAAGCTGGTGATTATAGAGTTTCTTTCATTTCAACGATTAACACTACTTCAAATCCTGTATTTCCACATATTCCAGTCATGACTATATTTTTAAATAATAATCCACTTGCTAATAGTCAAGGTGATTTCGCTTTCCAAATGAATACTTCATCAAATAACGAATGTCTTCAACTAGCTGGCGAAACGATTGTTACAGTGACAGCTAATTCCACTCTTCAACTGAAAAATAATAGTGGTTTTAATCGTCAAAGTATTGCAACTTGTGATAATGGTATTAATTCAGTTGAATTAACAGTTATAAAACTAAGTTAATAATCCTCTTCACATTCAGATGCTATTTCAGCATCTTTTTTTATTAAATAATGCTCTTTTGATTCCTATAATCAAACATAAATTCCATTGTACGTTTCTGTTAATCTAATAAACATGAAAAAAGTACCGAACTCTTCTACTACAAAAGTTCGGTACTTTTTATATTAAAAACTTCTCATTCTTTCTTACTTCTCCACATAAACCGACTTAACAATTGTACGATTATACGGTTGTCCTTCTTTATTCGTCCCTTTTATATCCATCGTAACGTTATATACTCCTGGTTGCTTTATGTCCTTCAAAGCACCAGTAAACGTATTGTTATTACCCTTTTGTAATTCATTGTATTCAGAGACTAGTTTCCCTTCTTTATTAACTACTCTTACTGTTATAGAAAGATCCCCTTTCATTTCAGGTGCCACAGGTGATTTTTTCAGTTTATACTCAGATTTATTCACTTTAACTTTTGTAGGCATTTGGAGAACAAATGGTGCACCACTATTGTAATCGCTTACAATTAAAAATGCATCTTTCGACTGCTTCGCCATCATTTTAACTTTCCATTCTCCTACATCCATTTTATCAAATTTAAATGTTCTAATTGTCGCACCACCAAAGAAAGATTCACCTTCACCAGTAGTAATAACGCTATCCTTATTTGTATACATTTTTCCTTTTGGAGACATCATTTGTACTTCTACATCAGAAGACGCTGTTAAGATAGAAACTATTCCTTCAGCTTTTTTATCAACCATAACAGTTTGCTCTATCCATTGATTTTGTGGCAATTCTCCTCCTAAAATGTTTTGATTTGAAGTTGTATTTAGTTGTTCTATATTTTCATTTGAACTAGTGCTGGATGCTACTAAAGCTGGTACAGCTACATTTGATGTACATAAATATGGTTCAATTCGAGAGAAAACAGCAGATCCTTTTCGTATATTATCATGATCAAATCTGGAATCTGTAAATAAATGCGTTCCATACGGTAACTTAGCACTCCACTCATTTACTAGTCCATCATTTGAACCGTATGATGACAAATAGAACCCGCCCATAGATAGCGCAGAAAATACTGGTCCCCAGCTAGTCCCAGTAGCCGTATAGTAACGGTTTAATTTAGCTGCTGGATTATTATCAATCGTTGAACGAAATTTTGCCATTTCGCCCATTTGTAATGAGTACGTACCATCATCTTTTTGACCTAAAATAGAAGCAAGCCATCCTGCCCACCAACTATATGATAAGTCCGCTAAATTTGAGCCATGATGTGGCGTCGCAAGCGTAATAACATTTCCTACAAATCGATTTGCACCATATCCTACTAATGCAGCCTGTGTATCGATACCGCCTTTACTATGTGCTACAATATTAACTTTTTTACCGAAATGATTATATATTTCTTCTAACTTTTGTGCTAACAATTTTCCGTTGTCCCACTGACTAGCTGACCCTTTCCCAGCAGCATCATATAATTGTATAAATACTGTTTGATAGCCTGCTTTCAAAGCATAGTCATACATATCATTTATATCGTGATACACTGTCTTTCCATACCAACTATCAGCATTCCCATTCCTTCCTTGTACAAAAAGAATTGGAGGCTTATTCTCATCATAATTAGCAGGTTTTTGACCTAAAAACCATTCTCCAGGTGTAAATACTTCTGTATCAGGAAATCCCTTTCCAAGCTCTTTTACAACTTCTGCCCGTACATTTGTGCTAATCATTGGAGCCATAATTAAAAAGACAATCAGTAAGGCAACACATCTTCTCATCAATCGCATGTTACTCCCCCCACTTTTTTTGAAAGAAGGTGCTCTTTGTAATATTTTTTTATCTTCTCTCTTAATACTAGATAATCTTTTTACTTAAACAAAATCTTGTCCCTATTTGCAAGAGATTACTAGTACACCTTCTTTCTTAACTCACGTTATTCTCTTTGTTTCTATCTCTTCCTTTTGAGAGAACACTATAAAAAAGTTTCTCAATAATTGTTAACCGTACTAAATCCAAATATCTCTAAATCATTATTGTCTATATAAAGTATACAAATCTTGAAAAAACTTTAGGAAAAAAACACTTTATTACCACCTAGTTATAAAAAAGATTAATGAAGATATGTACTTTTATTTAATTTTATACAAAACAAACGAATAGAGGCTTATACTGTAAGACTTTCCTACCATTAAATTTTAAACTGAAATTTCCGAATAGAAAATAATATTTCGAGAAACATATATTATGATAATTTTCGCAGACTTGAATTAAACTTTTATAAGTACTAACCTATCGGTGAGCAGAAGAAAATTCTGTAAAAAGAAAGGAGAATGCTTTATGATGACCAATTTACAAAAGGAGTTTTTTAAACGACTAAAAATTCCTGCAAAAGAAATAACATTTAATGATTTAGATGAAATTCTCTTGAAAATGGGCTTGATTCTCCCCTATGAAAATCTCGATATTATGGCTGGTACTATTAAAAACATCTCAAAAAATAACTTAGTAGAAAAGTTACTAATTCAAAAACGAGGCGGTCTTTGTTATGAATTAAACTCCTTATTGTATTACTTTTTAATGGATTGTGGGTTTCAAGTATATAAAGTAGCTGGTACTGTTTATGATCTTTACGATAATAAATGGAAACCCGATGATGGTCATGTCATTATCATATTAAATCATAATTTTAAAGATTATGTTATAGACGCAGGTTTTGCATCTCATCTACCTCTACATCCCGTCCCTTTTAACGGAGAAGTGATTTCTTCTCAAACGGGAGAATATCGAATTCGCAAACAAACTACCCGAAAAGGTACACACATTTTAGAAATGAGAAAAGGAGCTAACGGGGAATCTACAAATTTCTTGCAATCTGAACCTTCACACGAATGGAAAATAGGCTATGCTTTCACTTTACATCCAATAGATGAGAAAAAAGTGAATAACATTCAAAAAGTGATTGTAGAGCATAAAGAATCGCCTTTTAATAAAGGGGCTATTACTTGTAAATTAACTGATTATGGTCACGTATCATTAACAAATAAAAATTATACAGAAACCTTTAAAGGCACAAAAAATAAACGACCAATAGAATCAAAAGATTATGCTCGCATTCTTCGTGAATCTTTTGGAATAACACAAGAAAAATATGTAGGAAAAACACTAGAAAGAGGATAGTTGACTAGAAGTATTTCATAATAAAGCAGATTCCATATTTAGAATCTGCTTTATTTTATATTTTGTTATAAAGAATTTTTTTGCTGGTATCCTTTAATTTTCAATGATATACTCATCATCATATTTATCATATTGGAGGCCTGATCCTATTTTTGATTCCGTAACTTGATCTCTTAAAAACGGTGCAGCTTCCATTTTGCTAGTTGCAATTTCAATTCCATATTTTTTCGTTAAATGGGCTAATTCTATTAAAAACCACTCTCTTCGCAATATAACTGGAATATCCAATGTTCTTCTTTTCATATATAATAGCACCTCTTTGATTTCATAACTTAATGAACATCACTACATGCACGTGTGAAAACTACCTTTCATCACTAACATCCAATGAAACATTATAGTATATGCATGTCCATTTTAAACGTGCTATTACAAAACAATATTTCAGTTTACATAATCATATTATGTAAGAGTAGAAGAGAAAGGTATATCCCTTCCCTTTTACTCTAGAAACTTAAATTAAGAACATCTTGGTACACCTAAAGCTAAGAATAAACCTGCTACTCCCGCAGTAATCGGTACTTTTAACGTAATAACATCGTCTACTTTCGTTACTAAAAAGAAAGCATTACCTTCTTGTAATATACAAGTTACCAATAATTGGAATTCCATTTAAACCCCCTCCTTTCAATCGTCATATTACACTTTATGAATTCTCTCCGAAAATGTAATAGGGAATGTATCCGTTTTTCCTTATATACGAAATAAATGTTTATAAGTCTATTAAAAATACTAATTTTCTAAATTTATATAAATCGTGTAATATCCAATAAGTTCCTATATAATCAATAGTGAAAATCTTACAAATGGAGGTATAAAAATGGCAATTTTGAGTAATATTGGTGCAGCTTTATTTTTTATTGCTTTTATTCTTTTAATACTATGTATCATTTCATTCTTTAAGAAAAATGGAAAAGCAAAACAATATGGTCGTCCTACTGTTATTCTTTTTATGATTTCAATTCTCTTAACAGGAATGGGCACTACAAAATCTGAACACCCAGTCATCGATTTTTTTGCTACTTTAAGTTTAATTTTATTTATTTTTTTCCTTGTTCTAGCAATCTTATCCGTAATTAAAAAGACAGGTGTAGCAAAAAAACAATTTATAATCACTGCTATTTTATTTGTCATTTTTGGTGCGTTATCAAGTATTTCAAACCCTTCTTCTGAAAAGACGGCAGCTACTAGTAAAAAAGTTGCATCTAACAATGCAGAACAAAAAGATAGCGACAAAAAAGATGAAGCAGCAAAGAAAGAAGCAGATGAAAAAACTCAAAAGCAAGAAGATGAGAAGCGTCAAGCGGAAGAACAAGCTCGTAAGCAAGAGGATGAAAAACGCCAAGCCGAAGAGCAAGCTCGCAAGCAACAAGAAGAGCAAAAACGTCTCGCTGATGAACAAGCTCGTAAACAACAAGAAGAGCAAAAACGCCAGGCTGATGAGCAAGCTCGTAAACAACAAGAGGAACAAAAACGCCAGGCTGATGAGCAAGCTCGTAAACAACAAGAAGAGCAAAAACGTCTCGCTGATGAACAAGCTCGTAAGCAACAAGAAGAGCAAAAACGCATAGCTGATGAGCAAGCTCGTAAACAACAAGAGGAACAGAAAAAAGCACAGCAAGCTCAAACACAACCTGCTGCAAGTAACAATAGTAATGTAACTTACGCAAATTGTGCCGCAGTTAGAAGTGCTGGGAAAGCTCCTTTATATAGAGACCAACCAGGTTATAGCTCTAAACTTGATCGTGATGGTGATGGAGTTGCATGTGAAAAATAGTATAAAAAAAGAAGCTTCTAGTAAGCTTCTTTTTTTATCAAATAGTATTGCGATTAATTACCTTCTCTCTCTCTTCCATTTATAACACTCCTATTATTCTCAAATCAGACACATAATAAGTGATTTCAATCACCACATTGTTTTTCATTTATCGCTATTCTTAATTTAGATATTACATTTAAACTTTATGGAGGCATTCATATGGAACATACATTTACTGAAACTTCAATTGTTGGTGAGATTGTTACGCAATTTCCGAAAGCTAGTAATCTTTTTAAATCGTATAGAATAGATTTTTGTTGTGGTGGTAATAAGCCGCTTATTGATGCAATTCATGAAAGAAATTTACCGGCTTCTGAAGTAATTACAAAGTTAAATACACTTTATCATAATACGAAACGATTAAATGAATCTGAAATTGATTGGAAAAATGCTTCTTATCGTGAATTGATTGATTATGTAATTAATAAGCATCATCGTTATTTAAATGAAGAATTACCGCAGTTAAGTCCATATGTGACGAAAGTATTACGTGTTCATGGAGTAAATCAGCCTCATTTAGCTCAAATTCATAAGCTATTTCATGAACTTAAAATGGAATTAGAACAGCATTTAATTAAAGAAGAAACGGAAGATTTTCCCTTAATTTTAGAATTTGAACAAAATCCAACTGATGAAAACTATGAAAAGTTAAGCAAGGTAGTAGATGAGTTGGAAAATGAACATAGCCACGCCGGAAATATTATAAAAGAACTTCGTAAAGTGACAAATGACTTTACTCCTCCAGAAGGAGCTTGCGGCACTTATCGACTTGTTTATCAACGCCTTGAAGCGCTAGAGTCTGATTTATTTGAGCATATTCATTTAGAAAATAATATTTTATTTCCGCGTGCCATTACAAGAGCATAAATCAAGTGCAGGACATGAGTGTAAATACTTATGTCCTGCTTTTTCATTTTGCGAAAAATATCCACGCCCCCCTCAAACAAATCCGAATTTTAACAATTTGTGAATCATTATATAAGTGTGATAAATATCACATCTCCCCCTTTTTTAATTTTCTATAATAAAAATATAATCCTTTGTTCAATATTTCACATAAAAAGGGGAAACAAAAATGAAAAAACGTTTAGTTATGATCGGAAATGGTATGGCTGGCATACGCTGTATGGAAGAAATATTAAAACATGATAGTGATTCCTATGAGATTACTATTTTTGGAGATGAACCGCATCCAAACTACAACCGTATTATGCTCTCTCATGTTTTACAAGGCAAAACAAATATGCAAGATATCATTATGAATGAATATAGTTGGTACGATGAAAACGAAATAACTTTGTATACAAACGAAAGAGTTCAAAGTATTAACCGAGAAGAAAAAATTATTATTACAGAAAAGAATCGTACTCTTACATATGACAAGCTCATTATTGCAACAGGTTCTAGTGCTTTTATTTTACCTGTTGAAGGTTCCACACTTCCCGGTGTAACAGGATTTCGAACTATTGAAGATACACAATTTATGATAGATACCGCTAAAGAAAAGAAAAAGGCCGTTGTCATTGGTGGCGGGTTACTCGGTTTAGAAGCCGCAAGAGGTCTAATTGACTTAGGAATGGACGTACATGTTGTTCATTTAATGCCTAACTTAATGGAGCAACAACTAGATACGAAAGCAGCTTCTCTTCTGCGTGAAGATTTAGAAGCACAAGGCATGAAGTTTTTAATGGAAAAGAAAACTGTAAAAATTCTTGGTACAGACTATGTTGAGGGCATTCAATTTGAAGATGGTGAAGTTGTAGATTGTGATTTAATCGTAATGGCTGTCGGAATACGACCAAATACGAAAATAGCAAGAGATGCTGGTCTCATTGTCAATCGCGGCATTGTAGTCAATGACTATATGCTAACAAATGATGAATCCATTTATGCAGTTGGCGAATGTGCAGAGCATGACGGTATCGCTTATGGACTTGTTGCTCCTCTTTATGAACAAGGGGCAATATTAGCGAAACATATAACGAATTTACAAACGAATGGATATACGGGCAGTATCGTCGGTACACAATTAAAAGTTGCTGGTTGTGATTTATTCTCTGCTGGTCAAATATATGAAGATGATCAGACGAAAGCAATATCGATCTTTGATGAATGTAAACGTTCCTATAAAAAAGTATTAATTCGCGACAATAAAGTCGTTGGTATCGTTTTATATGGTGACACAGCTGATGGTACACGCCTCTTTAGCATGTTAAAGAAAGAAGAAGATATACAAGAATATACACCAGCTTCCATTCTTCACAAAGCTGGTGAAGAAAGTGAACTTGACATTGCTACAATGAGTGCGGATGACACGATTTGTGGATGTAATGGTGTTACGAAAGGTACAATCGTTCATGCCATTTTAGAACAAGAGTTAACTACTTTTGAAGAAGTAAAAGGCTGCACGAAAGCAGCAGGATCTTGTGGTAAATGTCGTCCGCTTGTGGAACAAGTTTTATCTCATACACTCGGAGATGCTTTTGATGCTTCTGCGCAGTCTGCTGGTATGTGCGGATGTACAACTTTATCACGTGATGAAGTCGTAGCAGCCATTCACGAGAAAGGTTTAAAATCTCCAAAAGAAGTACGAAATGTTCTTGGTTTTGTACATGAAGATGGCTGTTCGAAATGTCGTCCTGCTTTGAACTACTATTTACGTATGGCGATTCCAGAAGAATATGAAGATGATAAAGCGTCCCGCTTCGTTAATGAAAGAATGAACGGTAACATTCAGCACGATGGTACATTCTCTGTTATTCCACGTATGTACGGAGGCGTTACAACAGCAGATGATTTAATGAAAATTGCTGAAGTTGCGAAAAAATATGATGTTCCTCTTGTGAAAATTACAGGTGCGAGCCGAATTGGCTTATACGGTGTTAAGAAACAAGATTTACCTAACGTATGGGCTGACTTACATATGACTTCGGGGTATGCGTATTCAAAATCGCTTCGTAATGTAAAATCATGTGTTGGTTCTCGCTTCTGCCGTTTCGGTACGAAAGATTCATTAGGACTTGGTATGCTCCTTGAACAATCATTAGAAATGGTAGATACACCCCATAAAATGAAGATGGGTGTAACGGGTTGTCCGCGTAACTGTGCGGAATTACTGACGAAAGATTTTGGAGTTGTTTGTGTCGAAAATGGATACCAACTTTATATTGGCGGAAATGGTGGTACAGAAGTACGTGAAGCTGATTTTGTAATGATTGTCTCTACTGAAGATGATGTCCTTCGCATCGCTACAGCTTACATGCAATATTATCGTGAAACTGGTATTTACGGAGAGCGTACTGCCTACTGGACAGAACGATTAGGCTTCGATCACATAAAAGAAATACTGCAAGATGTAAATATGGTCACTAAGTTAAATGAACGTTTCCAAACAGCTCGTGGCACATATAAAGAAGCTTGGGGACAAGCACTGGAAACGAAATCATTAAAAGCGATGTATGAAGTAGAAACTGTGAAATAAGGAGCTGTGATCTATATGATACAAACGAAAGAAAAAATAAAAGTTATGCGTGCAGAAGATCTTCCTATTCAAATCGGTAAAGAGGTACAAATGAAAGGTATGTCTATCGCCCTATTCCGCCTTTCAAATGGCGATATTCAAGCTGTAGAAAATCATTGTCCTCATAAAAACGGACCATTAGCCGAAGGAATTGTATCTGGTGAATTCGTTTTTTGTCCACTGCATGATTGGAAAATTTCATTACTAACAGGTGAAGTTCAAAAACCTGATGACGGCTGTATTCAAACATACGAAGTAGAAGTTATTGATGGTGACATTTATTTATACATGTAATTTTCGAAAGGAAGCCTCCTCTGGCTTCCTTTTAAATAAAAATTGATGAGGTGCGATGATGAACGGATATGTATATTTAGTTGGTGCAGGACCAGGTGATGAAGGGCTTATTACAAAGAAAGCAATAGATTGTTTAAAGCGTGCAGATATCGTTTTATATGACCGTTTATTAAACCCTTTCTTTCTTAGTTATACAAAAGAAACATGTGAACTTATTTATTGCGGAAAAATACCAAAGAATCATACTATGCGACAAGAAATGATTAACGCCCACCTCCTTCAATTTGCGAAAGAAGGAAAAATCGTTGTCCGCTTAAAGGGCGGAGATCCATCTATTTTCGGCCGTGTTGGTGAAGAAGCAGAAACTTTAGCAGCAGCGAACGTTCCATATGAAATCGTACCAGGTATTACATCTAGCATCGCCGCTAGTAGCTATGCAGGTATCCCCCTCACCCACCGTAACTACAGTAATAGCGTCACTTTACTAACTGGGCATGCGAAAGGCCCTTTAACCGATCATGGAAAATATAATTCATCCCACAATAGCGACACAATTGCCTACTACATGGGTATAAAAAACTTACCTACAATTTGTGAAAACTTACTACAAGCAGGAAAGAAAAAAGATACGCCAGTAGCCGTCATTGAATGGGGTACAACCGGAAAGCAGCGCGTTGTCACAGGAACACTTTCAACCATTGTTCCTATCGTCAAAAACGAGAATATTTCAAATCCATCCATGACAATTGTTGGTGATGTCGTTTCCTTACGTAATCAAATCGCTTGGAAAGAACGTAAACCATTACATGGTAAAAAAGTTTTATTTGCATCCGCAACGAATAAAACAAGTTCAATGAAGCAAAAGTTACAAGAAGCCGGTGCAGAAATATATCAAATTCCTACTTTCAAAAAAGCAGAATACACATTAAAACTTGAACAAATCAATGAAATTTTTAACGTTGATCGCCTTGTATTTTGTTCAGCTGAAAGTGTAGAAATATTGATGCGATCATGTAGTAAACACCAAAAAGATATTCGTTCTTTACAGGCGCAACTACAACATATGAACGTTGCCACTCAAGAAAAACTTATACAATATGGACTACTAAGTAAACAAGCAGAGTTCTCTTCCGATACAACTGTTTATTTAGGACGAAATATTAACCGAATTGCTTTTATTCAAGAGACAATTGGTGCTGGGTCATATATGATGACTCATGAATATACAATTGATCATCGCTTCGATGAAGTCCATTCTCGTATGCTTTCTGAATTCTCATGGGATAGTATTGTATTTGAAGGGCGTGCCTCAATTGATACATTTCTATCAGAAATAAAACGCCTTGGCTTTAGCGATATTCTTACTCTTCCCTTCTCATATACCGACGTTCCAACTTTACACTATGCGAATAAAGTCGGACTTCATCATGTAGATGAGCAATTACAAGACATGGTTATGAAGAAAGATTTGGTGGTACGATGAAAGGAATTGTATATGTTGGACACGGGAGTCGCCTGCAAGAAGGTAATGAGCAATTCATTCACTTTATTCAATCTGTTATGAAAGAACGTAACGAAAGAATTCAAAAAATGGCTTTTCTAGAACTAACAACACCTACCATTTCGGATGCAGTTACAGAAACGATACTAGAGGGCGCAACTGAAATAATGATTGTACCTGTTTTATTATTTGCAGCAGCTCACTATAAACTTGATATTCCTTTTGAAATAGAGCAACTACAAAAGAAATATCCACAAATAACATTTTCAGTTGTACCACCCTTTAGTACGCATCCACATATGGTGGAACTTGTAGTGAAAAGAATACGTGAAACTATGCCAATGCAAGATAGTAGTATTTTACTCGTAGGAAGAGGTAGCAGTAATCCACAGCCGATACATGAGTTACAACAAATCGGAGCAGCTGTCGAACGAAAACTCGGTATGCCAGTATCGTGCTCCTTTTTAACGAAAGGAGCACCCTCTTTTACTGCTGAGCTCAAGGCTATAACATCGACTGCCTCCCATGTATATGTCATGCCCTATCTTCTCTTTACCGGACTGTTGCTTCAAAAAATTAAGTTGCATACAAAAAAACATGCTCACATCACGACTTGTAACTGTCTTCAGTTTGATACATATATGAAATTGACATTATTAGAACGAATGGAGGAATGTGTGTATGTATAACATGTACCCTCTTATGCTTAATCTAAATAAAAAAGTAGTTGTTATAGTTGGTGGAGGTAAAATTGCATATCGAAAAGCGTCTGGATTAAAAGATACAGGCGCTTTTGTCACCATTATCAGCCCAGAAATTTGCGAGGAAATGAAGGAACTACCTTATATTACTTGGAAGCAAAAAACTTTTAGTAATGATGATATTAAAGATGCTCATCTTATTTATGCAGCTACAAATCAACATGCTGTAAATATGATGGTCAAACAGGCCGCCCATGATTTCCAGTGGGTTAATGTTGTAAGTGATGGTACAAAATCATCGTTTCACACACCTGGTGTCATCCGACATGATGAATATGTTGTCACTATTTCAACTTCAGGTAAAAATCCATCATATACAAAGCGTTTGAAGCAGGCACTAACATCTATATTTCCTAAACTTATAAAAAAGCTTTCTCGTACTCACAAATAATAATCTATTTCTTAGCTAAAATAGTAATTACCTTTGGACAAACGTTTTTTAGAAGCGTTTGTTCTTTTTGTTTTGGTTCCTTTTTTGAATTAAGCCGCTTGATTATTAGGCATGGTACAATTGTAAACGACACCTAATATATCAAAGACTGTTTTCTTCTCATATTGATGGGATTTCTGTCCATCATTTACCGCCTCAAATCTAATCGTTTTTGCATGTATATTCAAAACAAAATATATGACAAATAAATAACGACAGTTACTGTAATAATGCTGAAAAGTGTTGAAAATAGAACGATTTGTGCATGTAATTCAGGCTCTATTTGATACTCCATAGCAATCGTTGATGTATTTCTTGAAGTAGGAAAAGAACTTGCAATAAATAATGATTGTGCAACAATACCATCAATGTTTAGTAGGTAGATCATGGCAAGTGCTAATAATGGTCCCATCAATAATCTTCCAATTAAAGCCCATGTTATGACTCGATGGAAAAAATTAAGCTTAATGTTGGATAATTGCGCTCCTAGCAATATGAGTGCTATTGCAACAAAACTATTCGCAAGCTGATTAAGAGGTAGAAAGATAGAATTAGGTATTTGAATTGTAAAAGATTGAAAGAGAACCCCTAATATGAGTGCATGAAATACAGGCAATCTTAGAAATGATTGAATAATACTTCCGATTGTTTTTGTTGCTGATAGTAAGTTATATATCCCATATGAATAAGTTAAAATATTCTGAAAAATAACAATGAAAATCTGAATGGAAACCCCCACTGGATTGTGACTGAAAATCAATTGACTTACTGGTAATCCATAATTACCGGAATTCATTAACGAAATGCTATTTTTTAGAGCTGCACTTTCTCCTTTTTCTAACTTTAATGTTTTTGAAATGAAATGACTTACTATCATCACACTCAGACTGTAAAGCATTAAATAGTATATTATCTGGAGCAACAAACCTGTTTCTATACTAATATCATATATATTCACAAATACAGCCGCTGGCATCAAGCAATAATTAATAAGTGTTGATAGCTGCTTTAAGTTAAATTGGAACTTCCTTTGTAAGGTTGCACCAATTAGCATCAATATTAATATTGGTAATATTACGTCTAATATAATAAAAACAAACATTTAAAACCTCATTCTACATATATTTTAGTTTGATTAAACGCTTTACTAAATTTGGACACATTTAATTCAAATGTAGACCATGACGCTACCCAAAATACCATTTAAAAGCATTCGTATACAGGATGTTACCGGTAGCTTGTTCATCAAATAGCTGTTGAATCAATTTGATATCTCCATACTCAAAAGGTCTTTTTGCTCTTGTAGATGGTAAATCTGTTCCAAACATAAGTGCATATGGGTTAACTTCATAAATCGACTTTAAGGCATTCTCAACATCTAATTCGACACGACCAAAACCAGTAGCTTTCACATGTACCCCTTTATCAACTAGTTTTAATAAATGTGGTAAACCTTCTTCTGATAACCCTAAATGGTCAATTGATATAGCTGGTAATTTTTCTATAGTGGATGCAATTTCGGGCAACTCTTTTGCATCCATATAAAGCTCACTATGCCATCCTACTAAATCATGAACTCTTCTAGCAAAGTAATCCAGCTTCGATAAATCTTCTGAACCACCTCTTTTAATATTAAAGCGTAATGCTTTTACCCCATTTTCATTTAAATTTAGTATTTCTTCATCCGTCACTGTAAAAGGTAATTGTGTTACGCCACAAAATGTTGAACCCAACTGTTTTAGTGCCTTTAATAAATATTCTTGATCAAACCCTTGGAAAGAACCAGATACGATCGCTCCACCAATTACATTCAAATTAGGAGATTCATTCTGATAATCTTCTACAACAAAGTTGGGTGGAAAATACCCTTGGTTCTCAATAATCGGAAAATTAAAATCAATAATATGAAAATGTGCATCAAAAATTCTCATTTCATTTCCCTCCCCTCTCTTTTCTTTAACATATCAAATATGACTCATAAAGAAAATTATGGATTATTTATACAAATTCATAATTTTATCTTATCGACCTAAACTTTATTTTAAGTGTACTTTTTCATAATATCCATTAGCCTTACCAAAAAATCTGGCCCTAAAAAATATGAAGTTTTTTCTTGTTATAAATACCGTCATATATTTTTAAATTTTCGGGATATTCCTATACATTTATATTAATTTTTATATATTAATATATAGTTTTTAGAAAGGAGCGACTATTTATCGATTCGTTAGCGATCAATAGTCATCGTTTCATTCAAAAGTTATTATTTTCGTTCTCGATATATTCCGAATGTTTTATGAGGATTTTTCGTTTGTTCATTTCAGTCTTATAACAATCGTACTGTAGCTTTTACTTTGGAAACTTTCAATAGACAAAAAACAGCGTTCTCGATTGTAGAATTAGATTTAAGTTCATACATTTATCTCTTAATATCTTTATCTGTAGGCAAAACAATTGCAGCTATTATATAAAGTAACACTGTAAATCCGCTAGAAAAAAAAGCGGATAATGCAGTTACTATGCGAAGGATACTTACATCAATTCCATACTTATCACTTAAGCCACCTAGTACACCTGAAACTTGTTTATCTTGAGTAGACTTATATAATTTTTTCATCTAAACACCCCGATCCGATTAAATATTTGTATTCTAAAAATTAGCTCAATCTTTGGAATAGATTTAACATCCCTTTAACTAACTTGCCCTTTAATTGAATAACATCTGATATCTATATTTTAACATAAAATTCCATAAAACTTCTGTTTTTCATTTTTAAACCACATTATTTTAGAATACAAGTGTTTGTTAAGCTAGCAATAAAAAACATATCGAAGCCTATTACTAAAAGAACCATCCTAGATTACTTTAGGATGGTTCTTTTTCTTTATTAATGATTTTTTAACATCACTAACAGCTTTTCTTGACTATACATCCACACTGTAATGATTAAACAAGCAAGTGCGACTTCTGATAATGCCATAAATCCAATTGCATAATGGCCTGTTAGTTGGAATAGTAAAGTTAAAATTAGGGGCGGGAAGAACCCTCCTAGTCCGCCTAAAGCTGAAACGAGTCCATTTACAATACCAGCTTGTTCTGAGAAGTACATGGGAACAAGTTTGAAGATTGTACCATTACCAATCCCTGCACAAAATGCGACTAGTAGGCAACCAAATGTATACACGTTCATACTAGGCATAAATGATAAAATAATACCTGAAAGTGTTAAACCGATAAATACGAAGATTAATATTTTAAACGGGTTAAACTTATCACCAAGCCAACCACCAATCGGACGCATAATTGTTGCTAATACGATGAATCCAGCTGTCCGCATACCTGCATCCACTTTCTCTAATCCGAAGTGAGATACTAAGAAGTTTGGTAAGTATACGGTAAATGCAACAAACGATCCGAATGTTAAAAAATAAAAGATACATAGAAACCAAAGTTTTTCATTTTTATATACACCTTTTATTTGTTCCATTAGTGGCGTATTCACCTTTTTCTCCTTACGATCGCCTAATAAAAAGTTCATAAGTGCAAACGCTGCAAGTAAAACTAAATAACACTGTACTGTCGTTCGCCAGCCAACTGAAGTTGCAATGACAGGTGCTAAAAACGAAGTAATTGCTGTTCCGGCGTTACCGACACCGTAAATACCATTTACAAAACCGTGACTCTCTTTCGGAAAGTATTTCGGTAAAGAAGTTACGCCTACGGAGAATACAGCTCCACCGATCCCTACAAATAATCCACCAATAATTAAATCCATCATTGAATTGGCAACACTAATATAAAAGACAGGAAATAATAATAGAATAAAACTAATAAAGAATAATTTTCTTGCGCCGAAACGATTTGTCCAATAACCAATCGGAATGCGAAGAACAGAACCTAAAATAACCGGTACTGCCGTTACCATAGAAATTTGTCCCGCAGTTAATGGAATATCCGCTTTAATATAAGGCATTAATGATGATAAAATGACCCATACCATAAAACCGATAACTAGATTAGAAGTTTGTAAACTTAATTGAAAATTAGGACTTTTCATCCTGTTCCCTCCTATGTATGCATAGTTATATTCATTCCCTCCAGCCTAATCACGTCCTTACATGATTAGGCTGAAAAGAATCAACCACCACTTACTGGCGGAATTATCGCTATGACATCGCCAGTTTGAATGATGTCATCCTCATTTGCATACTCTTCATTTATAGCGACCATTATCTCATTTGAAATTGCTACGTTGTATTTCGTGATAAGGACTTCCTTTAGTTCAGCAACTGTAATATTTTCATAATCTATGTGTAATGCTGGCTTGCTTACTTCTTCTTGTAAATGTGCAAATAATAGTACTTCAATCATATTCTCATCCCCTTTCCAGGCTCATCATTCTCATATGCTACCTTTTCTAACTGATCACCTATCCATGATTCACCATCTTCCCAAAATTCTTTCTTCCAAATTGGAACGATTTGTTTTATACGCTCCATAATATATTCGTTCGCCTCATAGGCTGCTTTCCGGTGTGGTGTAGAAACAGAGACGACAACAGCAAGATCAGAAATTTGTAATGTACCAATGCGATGTGTAATGGCGACATTTGTCCCAGGCCACTTCTCTCCTACTTCGGTGCCAATTTTCTTAAGCTGTTTCTCCGCCATTGACTTATATGCTACATACTCTAAATATAGCGTACGACGGCCTTTCGTAAATTCTCTAACAGTACCAATGAAAGTTGCAACTGCGCCACATTCACGAAGAATTACTTTGTT
This sequence comes from Bacillus sp. K2I17, assembly GCF_002209985.1. Lineage (NCBI taxonomy): Bacteria > Bacillati > Bacillota > Bacilli > Caryophanales > Bacillaceae > Bacillus > Bacillus sp. K2I17. The sequence goes on along the minus strand of NZ_NJGF01000011.1, from coordinate 135,924 downwards.
TGTAACTTCTTCAATTGAAATAGGTGTATCAATTACTTCATAATACGTATGTGTCATCTCGCACCTCTTATCTTTGTATAAGTTAGCAATCTATTTTTCTATTATTTGTATGATCGAAGTGGTTCTTCCCACGGCCACTCACTTCCGGCGCTTGATTCTAATAACAGTACCGAAACAGTTATTCCTGCTTCAAATCCTCTCGTTCCTCCCGGCAGGACGATAAATGCGTTGGCCTCTGCAAGTGAAGAAATTGCACTAGATTTGTCTAAACCAACTGGTGTAGCTTGCAATGTTCCATCTACAATTTCCACTTTCCCTCGTACAAAACGAGTAAATGGGTTTGCTTTCAGAAAGTCTTTCTGTAATATTGCCTCTGCACGATATATGTGCGAATCTTTTCTATGCAAATATGTTCCAATGACTGGCCGAACATATAATTCACAACCGACATAACAAGCAGAAGGATTACCAGATAGACCAAATAATAGTTTCCCCTCTAGCTCAGCTACAGTTGTCACACTTCCTGGTCGCATCGCTATTTTGTTAAAAAGTACATTAGCTCGTAGTCTCTCATAAATAGCAGGTAAATAGTCATAGTCTCCTACCGAAACACCACCAGTTGTAATTAAAATATTGACTTCTTTTATCGCTTTTTTCACAGTGTTATAACATGTCTCAAAATCGTCAGCAAATTGTCCATAATACTGTACAACTCCGCCCGCTCGTTCAACTTGAGCAGCTATCATATAGGAGTTACTATTTCGAATCTTCCCTGGCTTTAATTGTTCATGTACTTCAAGCAGTTCACTTCCTGTCGTTACAATTCCAATAACCGGCTGTTTTACAACGTGAACGGTACTATAACCAAACGTTGAAAGAAGCACCACTACTCCAGGGTTAATAACAGTCCCTTTTTTCACAAGGATGGTATTTTGTTTTACATCTTCACCTTTAAAAGAAATGTTATCACCAGCGGCGAAGGAGCGTTTTAATTTCATATACGTCTTTTCTTTTTCTTCAAATCCTTCCGTTAGCTCTAACATAACAACCGCATTACACCCTTTCGGAATTGCGGCTCCTGTCATAATACGGACAGCTTGAAATGCTTTCACTTCTTCTGTAAAAACAAAACCGGCTCCAATTTCACCAATCACTTCAAACAGAATGGGATTACTGCTACTTGCTTCTTTTGTATCTTCTGCTCGAATCGCAAACCCGTCATATGGAGAGCGATCAAAATGAGGGACATCATGATCTGCAATAACAGCTTCTCCAAGCGTTCTACCGTAGCTTTCTATAAGAGAAACCTTTTCTATTTCACCTTGGTAGGCATATTCCATTACACGCGCAACTGCTTCTACCACTGGAATTGGTATACGTTTTTCTAACATTCTTTTTTCACCTCTTTCCAATAAGGTGCCACTCACTTTTCTGTTCACCCTATATATGTTGCGTATAATCGTTTTGCTATTTTCACATCATTTGTCCCATGAATAAATGCCCTACCGTCTGTAAATAAAACGAAACGATATTCATCAATTAGAAATGATAGTAAGTATGGCGTTTTTTTGACATGTACACTCTTTTGTAATCGTTTTTGAATTTCGTTTAAATTAAGATTTTTCTTTATTCCTGAACGGATTTGAACTGTATTCCGTCCGCATAACACTTCCGTTTTCATTTGCGTTTCAAATGTTAAACTTGGATACGTTCGTGATTTTCCGCAAGATGGACATGTACTTTTTTTCTGTCTATTTACTTTTAATGAGAGATATTGATTGTTCCAAATATCAAATGATAACATCGTCCCTCTTAACGACTCATAATCATCCACCAATATTTTCATCGCCTCTGTTACTTGGTGAGCAACAACCATTTGTACAGCTGGCTGAATGATTCCGGCTGTATCGCATGTTGCACCGCTCATAGGATGGTCCATTAGGCAGCGAAAACATGGTGTTTTCCCAGGAAGAATTGTATACGTTACACCGTAACTCCCGATGCATCCGCCGTATATCCAAGGTATATTCTCTTTTTGTGAAATGTCATTTATAAGTAAACGCGTATCGAAATTGTCAGTCGCATCTATGATAAGGTCCACATCTTTTGTTAACTCTTCTATTTCTTGCATTGTGACATCTGTTACAACTGGTACAATTTCCACTTCAGAATTAATCTTTCTTACATGTTCTGCCGCTGCAATTGCTTTCGGTTTACAATGCTTTGCATCTTCTTCTGTATATAACTGTTGCCGCTGTAAATTACTCCATTCGACGTAGTCACGATCGGCAATTGTCAATTTCCCAATTCCCATCCTAACGAGCGCTTCCGCATTTGCAGCTCCTAGTGCACCCGCACCGATTAGGAGCACTTGCTTTTCTCTTATTTTTCTTTGACCCATTTCACCAATTCCAGAAAACAATACTTGCCTTGAATATCGCTCTTGCATAGAGAATCCTCCTTTCGCTATCCGCCAATGTATGACATTTCAACTTTTGGACGTTTATTTGTACTTTCCACCGTTCTTTCATCTGAATATCGATCTGTTCTATATCTCCATGTATGTTGTAAAATTTTTAATAGTGAGGCATCCGAAATATTTTCTCGAAGAAGCGTTCGCAAATCCGTTCCTTTTTCTCCAAATAAGCACGTAAAAAACTTACCGTCTGCCGAAATACGAGCTCTCGTACAAGAAGAACAAAATGACTCTGATACTGAAGTAATAAACCCAACTTCTGCATTGCTCCCTACATATCGATACAATTTCGCAACTTCTCCAAAGTAACGAGGTGTAACAGGCTCAACTGGATATACGCGATTAATCTTCTCTATTAATTGTTCCTTCGTAATCACTTGTTCAAAGTTCCATCCGTTCGTACTGCCCACATCCATAAACTCAATAAAACGAAGCTGAATTTCTTGTTCTTTAAAATAACGAGCCATATGTAGGATTTGGCTATCATTCATTCCTTTTTTTACGGCCATATTTACCTTTACTTCTAATCCTGCAGCCTTTGCTGCTTCAATTCCTTTTAATACAGGTTTTGTGCTTACATTTCGGCCATTTATATTTTTGAAGACGTGATCCTCTATCGCATCTAAACTAATATTTACACGTTTTAATCCCGCGTCTTTTAACGCCTGAGCTTGTTTTGCTAAATGAATACCGTTTGTTGTGAGCCCAATATCTTTTAAGCCTTCTAGCTTTGCAAGTCTTTCAATTAATTCCGGTAAGTCTTTACGCAATAACGGTTCGCCACCAGTAAGCCTAATTTTTTCAACTCCCATACTTATAAATAACCTAGCTAGTCTCTCTATTTCATCAAAAGATAATAAAAACTCTTCCTGTAAAAAAGCGTAATGAGGTCCGAACACTTCAGCAGGCATACAATATGTGCACCTAAAATTACAACGATCAATAACTGAAATACGTAAATCTTGAAGTGGACGTTCTAAAGAATCTTTCATTTTCTCGTACATCTATATCCCTTCTTTTCTGCTGCAATCCTTAGTAAGTTTTCAATTTTTCATTTGCCTTTATTATAAAAAAGAAGCTACATATTCAATGTGACTTTTCTCACATCACTTTCCCCATTCAAAAATTCTTCACAAATCCGTTCGAATTTTGTTCACATCTTCAGTGCCTACTCCTTACGGTCATTGAAATTTCACTTATATTTTTAAAATAGCTCTTGCATTTCCAGCATACTTACACTCAAAATAGGAAATGGATTGCTTATAAGAAGAAAGGTGATTGCTGTGACAAACAGTATGAAATTATCTCAAGATTTAAAGGAATTACTTGCATCTGTTGAATATAAAATGCAGATAAAAAAAGGTAGTTTTATTTTTCAAGAAGGTATGGAGGCAACCGAACTCTATATTATCCACTCAGGAAAAGTACAAATTAGTAAACTTAGTGCTGACGGACAAGAATTAACACTTCGAATTTGTTCGGCATATGACATTATTGGAGAATTAACATTGTTCACGGACGATGCGAAGTATTTATTAAATTCAAAATGCCTTGAAGATGTTGAAGTAGGCGTTATCAAGCGTGAAGCGTTAGAAAGAGAATTACTCCAAAAGCCCGCACTTGTATTTGAATTTATGAAATGGATTAGTGAACATTTAAGAAGAATGCAAACGAAGTTCCGAGATTTAGTATTACACGGCAAAAAAGGTGCCCTTTATTCTACTCTCATTCGAATGACAAATAGTTACGGTGTATTAAAAGAAAATGGTATTCTCATCGATTTACCGTTAACGAATCAAGAACTCGCTAATTTCTGTGCAACTTCACGCGAAAGTGTAAATCGAATGTTAAATGAATTAAAAAAGCAAGGTACAATTTCTATTCATAAAGGAAAGATTACAATCCACGATTTACAATTTTTAAAACGTGAAATTGCTTGTGAAGATTGCTCTGCTTCTGTTTGTAGTATTGATTAGCGTCTTATTTAGATACTTATACCTATAAAGAAAGCCGAGGTCTCCAATTAGATCTCGGCTTTCTTTATAAGTTACTAAACATATAAAACAACATTATTTTTTCAATTCATTTGGAATACGTCTTCTGTAAATTACATAACTACGGCTTATATATTTAATTGGGGCACTAAATACATGTACTAGTCTTGTAAATGGCCATACTGCGAAAAGCCCCATTCCTGCAAGAATATGAATTTTAAACCATACAGGTACTTCCATCATATATTCAACTTTCGGTTGGAAAATGAAGAGGCTTCGGAACCACGGACCGATCGTTGTACGATAATCAAACCCTTTTGAGTCGATGTTTAAAAATGTTGAGGAAAGCCCTGCTAGCATTACGATAAGTAATAAAATAAGCGCAATATAATCTCCCTTTGTGCTCGTTGCAATGATACGTTTTACTGTTACGCGGCGGTACGTTAATATAATTAAACCGATGATAGAAGCAACACCTGCCGGAAGTCCGAAACTAATTGCTACTACATGATACATATGCTCCGAAATACCTATTGAACGGTATACAGCCTCTGGAATTAAAATCCCCATAACATGACCGCCAATTACGAACATGATCCCAAAGTGGAATAATAGACTTCCGATTCGGAGCATTTTCTTTTCTAATAGTTCACTAGATTTTGATGTCCATCCAAATTGATCATAGTTGTATCTGAAAATATGCCCACCGATAAAGATCGCAAAAATGATATAGGGAAACAATACCCATAGAAATTGATCCATCATTTTGACAACTCTCCTTTCTAATTTGTCTGTACACCCCATGTATCGATAGCGAGTAGAACAGCCGCAAGAATTGGTTCATACATACTACCTGCTTCTTTTAACTGAACGTGTAATGCTTGTATGTTCTCCTTGTATTTACTCATAATTGGTTCACTGTCTTGCTCATTTGCATTTGCAAAAAACTCGAGTAATAACGGTAAATAATCAGGTAGTTCTTTATCTGTTACTTCAAAACCAGATTTTTTATAATGCTGCTTTAACTCTAGTAATTCAATACCTCTTTCTCTTTGTTCGCCGGTGTTCATATAAGTTAAATACATATTTGTCTTTTTACCAAAATCAAATGTATATACGTAACAGTCAATTAATTGATCATCCATTTTATCCAGCGCTTGCTTTATAAATGCTGTAAGTGATGCTTTAACGTCTTCCTGTTCAATCGCTTCAATCTCTTCTTGCAATTCAGTTAAAGCTTCTCTCCACCCGAGTTCCGGATAGGAAAGAAGGAATGAAGAACATGAAAAAGCAGTTTGTAAACTTTGTTTCATATTTTTCCGCCCCCATTATTTAAGAAATTGTCGTGCAAGAGCCTGGGCCACCTGCGAAAGATAAACCACAGCTCCCTTGTTCGTTATATAAATCTGCAACTTGCTCGCGATGAGTGGCCGGAATGACGAAGCGATCTTTATATTTCGCGATAGCAAGAAGACGATACATATCTTCTACATCCTGTTTCGTTAAGCCGAGTTCTTTTAATACCGCTTCATTTGGTTCTTTATTAATTTGCAATGCTCTCATATGCGTTCGCATAACAGCCATTTTTTTCAACGTAAGACGAATATGTGATTCATCTCCTGCAGTGAGTAAATTCGCTAAATATTGAATTGGAATACGCATATTATCAATAGCAGGGAAAATCTCTTCTGCTTGCCAGTTACTACCTTTCCCCTCCACCATGTTCATAATTGGGCTAAGCGGCGGGATATACCAAACCATTGGCATTGTACGATACTCTGGATGAAGAGGTAGAGCAATTTTCCAATCGATAATCATTTTATAGATTGGCGACTGTTGTGCCGCTTTAATCCATTCTTCAGGAATCCCTTGTTTTTTCGCTTCAGCTGCTACTTCTGGATCATTTGGATCTAGGAAAACAGTAAGTTGAGATTCATATAAATCTTTTTCATCTTCAACAGACGCCGCTTCTTTTACTTTATCAGCGTCATATAGCATTACCCCAATATATCGAATACGTCCTACACATGTTTCCGAACATATTGTTGGCATACCCGCTTCAATACGTGGGAAACACATTGTGCATTTTTCAGCTTTATTCGTTTGCCAGTTAAAATACACTTTTTTATACGGACAAGAAGATACACAAAATCTCCATGCACGACATGCATTTTGATCTACAAGAACAATCCCATCTTCTTCACGTTTATACATCGCACCAGATGGACAAGAAGATACGCAAGATGGATTCATACAATGTTCGCATATGCGTGGTAAATACATCATAAAGACATTTTCAAAATCTGTTTTAATTTCTTCTTCCATTTTCTTTACGTTCGGATCTTGTAATCCTGTTATATGTCCACCAGCTAAATCATCTTCCCAGTTTGGACCCCATTCAATTTTGTCGATAAATTCACCCGTAATTGCTGATTTCGGACGAGCAACTGGCTGATGCTTACGCTGAGGACTATTTGTTAACGTTTCATAATCATAGTTCCAAGGTTCAAAGTAATCATCAATTGTTGGTTGATCTGGATTGTGGAAAATATTCATAAGGCGCTTCATTTTCGAACCAGATTTCAGCTGAATTTCACCATTTTTCAATTCCCAGCCACCTTTATATTTCTCCTGATCTTCCCATTGCTTTGGATAACCAATACCAGGTTTCGTTTCTACGTTATTGAAATACATATATTCAGCACCTGGACGATTTGTCCAGGTGTTTTTGCACGTTACACTACAAGTATGGCAGCCAATGCATTTATCTAGATTCATTACCATTCCGACTTGTGCTTTAATCTTCAAGCCAATCTACCTCCTTCAGTTTGCGAATTACAACGTTTAAGTCACGCTGGTTCCCTGTTGGACCATAATAGTTAAATCCGTAGCTTAATTGGCCATATCCACCAATCATATGTGTCGGTTTCACATGAATACGGGTTGGACTATTATGCGTTCCCCCGCGGGTGCTTGTTAATTTCGTACCAGGCACGTTAATGTGACGATCTTGCGCATGATGCATAAATGCCATTCCTCTCGGTATACGGTGCGTTACAACAGCACGCGCTACAACAACACCGTTACGGTTAAAGCACTCGATCCAATCATTATCTGCAACGCCAGCTTCTGCAGCGTCCTCTTTATTCATCCAAACAGTTGGACCACCTCTAAACAGCGTTAACATCGGTAATGAATCGAAGTACATACTATGAATCGACCACTTATTATGCGGTGTTAAATAATTCAATGTAATCTCTTTTCCTTCTACTTCAGGCCGTGATTTACGGAACGGTTTATGTTGCAGAATTGGTTTAAATGTTGCCATCGTTTCACCAAATTCTTTCATCATGTCATGATCTAAATAGAAAGATTGTCGTCCAGTGATTGTTCTCCAAGGAATGAGACGTTCCACATTTGTAGTAAATGGTGAATAACGGCGTCCACCTTTTTCTGAACCTGTAAATGCTGGAGAAGTAATTACTGTTTTCGGCTGCGCTGTAATTTGTTCGAATGTGAAGCATTCTTCTTCACGTTCTTCTGCTAAATCACGTAGTTTTAAATCCGTTTGTTTTTCAAGTGCTTCCCATGCTTTTACAGCCATATGACCGTTTGTTGTAGAAGAAAGTGTTAATACCGCTTCAGCAGCATTAATTGCTTCTTTTATGTCTGGGCAACCTTTCGCAATAGAATCCGTTCGAACGACTCCTAATCGGCTCTTTAATTGCTCATATTCTTTTTCCGCAGACCAAGAAATCCCTTTCGTACCAATTGGCTGTTTTCCAGTATTTGGTCCTAGCGCAGTCATTTTGTCATAAATCGTTTTATAATCCCTTTCGACAACATGAATTTGTGGCATCGTTTTACCTGGGATCGGTTCACACTCACCTTTGCTCCAATCTCTAATCTTGCCAAGTGGTTGCGCTAATTCTTGTGGTGTATCGTGAAGAAGTGGTGTTGCAACAACTTCTTTCATTGGTTCAAGATCGATTTTCTTCGCTAAATCAGACACAGCTTTAGAAAGAGAAGTGAAAATGTCCCAGTCAGAGCGCGCTTCCCACGGCGAACCGATTGCTGGATTAAATGGATGTACAAATGGATGCATATCTGTACTACTTAAATCATGCTTTTCATACCAAGTTGAAGCAGGTAAGACGATATCAGAATAAAGTGCTGTTCCAGCCATACGGAAATCTAAATTAATGAGTAAATCTAACTTCCCTTCTGGTGCTTCTTCATGCCACTTAATTTCTTCTGGTCGTAACGAATCACTATCGTCATTCATTAATCCGTTTGTCGTACCTAACAAATGTTTTAAGAAATATTCATGTCCTTTACCAGAACTTGAAATTAAGTTTGCACGCCATACGAATAAGTTGCGCGGGTAGTTATTTTTATTATCTGGATCTTCAATCGCAAATTTCAGTTCTTTTTCTTTTAATTTTTGTGCAACGTATTTCCCGATTTCTTCTTGCGTTGTTGCACCAGCAGCAACAGCTTCTTTATATAATTCAATCCCATTTTTCTCGAATGTCGGATACGAAGGCAACCAGCCAAGTCGTGCCGCTAATACATTGTAATCACCGTGATGTTGATAACGAGAGTTGCCTTCCACTGGTGATGCTAAATGTCCCACTGGTGTATCTTCATAGCGCCATTGATCTGTTACGAAATAGAAGAAAGATGTACCGTTTTGTAATTTTGGTGGCCCTTGCCAATCTTTTGCCATCGCGATTGTTTGCCATCCTTCCGCTGGTCGTAATTTTTCTTGACCAACGTAATGCGCCCAACCACCGCCGTTTACACCTTGCGCTCCGACGAGAAGTACAAGATTTAAAACTGCGCGATAAATCGTATCAGAGTTAAACCAATGGTTAATACCAGCTCCGACAATAATCATTGAGCGACCGTTCGTATCAACAGCATTTTGTGCGAACTCACGAGCGATTTGAATAATAAGCTCACGTTTTACTCCTGTCATTTTCTCTTGCCATGCAGGTGTAAACGGTACGTCATCATTGAAGTCTTTCGGCTCTTGTCCGCCAAGTCCTCGGTTCACACCGTAATTTGCTAACGTTAAGTCGTATACAGTTGTAACGAACACTTCACCTTCTTCTGTCATAACCTTTTTCACTGGAATTGTTCGTTCTAATACTTTGTTTCCATCATCAGAGAAGTACGGAATTTGTACAGTTTGAACACTATCCTCCATTCCAAGTAAAGAAAGACGTGGATCAATCTTTTCACCTGTTTCTTCATCTTCTAAACGTAAGTTCCATTTCTTTTCATTATCCCAACGTGACCCCATTGTGCCGTGCGGTGTTGCAAAATCATTCGTATTCTCGTTCCAAAGTACAGGTTTCCATTCCCCTAACTTCGTTTCGCGTCCAATATCAGAAGCATTTAAAAAACGATCAGCAACGAATTGATCCCCTTTTTGTTTCAATGTGACGAAGAAAGGAAAATCAGTATATTGTTTCGCATACTTTGTGAAGTATTCCACTTGATTATCTACGTAAAATTCTTGTAAGATTACGTGCCCCATTGCCATCGCAAGCGCACCATCTGTACCTTGTTTCACACTAATCCAATCATCCGCAAACTTTGTAGATTCAGCGAAGTCAGGACTGACAGAAACGACTTTCGTTCCTTTATATCGAACCTCCGCTAAAAAGTGTGCATCTGGTGTTCTCGTCATCGGTACATTTGAACCCCATGTCATAATGTAACCAGAGTTATACCAGTCACTACTTTCTGGTACATCTGTTTGATCGCCCCAAATTTGAGGAGAAGCTGGTGGTAAATCTGCATACCAATCATAGAAACTAAGCATCGGTCCACCCATAAGTTGCATAAAGCGACTACCAGCTGCATGACTTAACATCGACATAGCTGGAATTGGTGAAAAACCAACATTTCGGTCTGGACCGTATTTCATTACTGTGTATAGTAATGAAGCAGAAACGAGTTGTAACACTTCATCCCAATTCGCACGAATGAATCCCCCTTTACCACGCGCCTGCTTATACGTACGTGCCTTCTCAGAGTTTTCCACAATGCTTTTCCAAGCGTCTAGTGGTGACTCGTTATTTTGTAATTCTTCTTGCCACATATTCCAAAGAACACCACGTACATACGGATATTTCACACGAAGTGGACTGTAAATATACCAAGAAAAACTTGCTCCACGCGGACATCCTCGCGGTTCAAAATCAGGCATATCAGGACCTGTAGTCGGATAGTTAAGCTCCTGCCCTTCCCAAGTTACAATTCCATCTTTCACATAAATATTCCAACTACATGAGCCAGTACAGTTCACGCCGTGTGTAGAACGAATTACTTTATCATGCTGCCAACGCTTTCTGTACACATTCTCCCATTCACGATCTTCATATGTTTCTTGTGTATGATTATCGTTATAACGATCTATTGGTGAAAAATATTTTAAACGTCTCATTAGTGCTGAAGGTTTCTTCTTCATACTGTTCACTCCTTTAATACGTCTCTCTTCCATACCCTTACTATAAGAGAGGTTGTAAAATACAGATGTGACATTTCGCACAGTTCAAGAGATTGTCAAAAATTCCGGAACAAATATAAAAAAGTGAAAATCTAATCGTTGTGGAGGGTTCACATCCTTCACTGACTGTTAAATTACTTCCTTGCTTCTAGCAAAGTTTAAGATGTAGTACAGATTAAAATGAGCGTGCAAAAAATTTCTTATATAATAGCGGAAGTAATTTGGGAATAGTTAAATTTGATTTGCCTAAATCGTAAGATAAGTTTATAAATGAAAATACAATACTTTCAATCCACCATACTAAGGGTAAGTATCCTGAAAATAGTTGAACCAAAAACGCCAGGAAATCCATATGATTTGCCAGCAACTTGGATTGAATGAAGAGAAGAATACACCAGAATGGCAGGATATTAAGATAATAATAAAAGGAGTAGATTATGATATTAGAACCGCTTTATGCAGAAAACATTATAGTAGCCGTCATATATAAAAATGAGTTTAGGTGGTATGTAACAGATAAAGAACTATGGTTTTTAGATTATAATAAATTAGATAATGCATATAAAAATTTAGGTATAAGCATTGAAGATAATGATGAAACGGGAGAAAGAAATGGAATAAAAGTATTAGATCATGAAAATGTAGAAGTATTTTTAGTAAGGATTAATCAATATAAAACAACTAAAGAAGAATTAAATTATTTACTACTTGAAAATATTAAAAGGAAGAATGCAGGAGAAGATCTATTAGATTATAGTCCCGTCTTATTAATTAACTTTGATAATAAAATACTATATTCAATGTTTCCAGAACCGGCATCATACGAAAACTATGTACCAAAAGATTGGATAGGTACATATGAAGATTTCACTGAACTCATACCTACATCAGAGAGATATTGGATAAATAAGTTTAATAACAATCTACTTTTACTATAAATGTAAGTAAGACAAGAGTAATGATAGTATAAGAATTTATTACCTTAATAGAGAAGTAAATAGAGTCACTAAAGCCAGAAATAAAAGAGTAAAATAGTCATGAAATATCCATATAGTTTTGAAGTACTTAACAGTAGTGATTTAGTTATGAGACTTCCTCAAGAAATAAAACTTGTTGAAACTTTTTTAGGAATTGAAGTTTCAGCTTTTCGAGATTGGATTTTAGAAGAATTACATAGTGTTTTAAACGGAGAAAAAATTATGTAGTAGTAAATGGCAACATTTGCGGTTTAGAAATCCGGAACGACACAACTACTGTGTTAGACAATTTAGCCGAAGATGGTAAAGGAGAATATTGTGAGATTGAAACAATGGAATTGGTAGAATTGATTCATATTTGGTTAAATAAACGAAAAGAATATAAAAAAGATAAAAAATAAAGGAGTGTAATAATTTAAATAGATGGCCTCTTCATGTGAAGCCGACTTTATTTTATTCATATACATTTTAATCACAAGGCGTATTAATATATGTTCCAAACTTTACGCGTAGGGTTTCCTACGCTATTTATTTTGCTCATTGAGGTCAATCTTTCCCTTCCTTCCCCTCTTCTACTTTTACCGACGATACTATTCTATATCAAAACGTATTTCACATAAAACGAGAAATCATTATTTACCATATTGCCCTAAGTTACGGAAACAATTATACTAGATGTAATCGCGATAAATAATCTGAATATTCTCAGAATTAAAGATAGAATCTTTACTGCCCGCAATTAGACGGATACATTCTATTTTTCACTAAATAGATTAGAAAACGATAATAAAATTAGGAGGATTACGATGCACCAGCTTGACTCATTACATCCCATTATAGAAAAAATAATTAACAATATTGAAAAGTTAATGGTCGGAAAGCGAAAAGAAACGATCTTAGCTTTGACAGCTCTCTTAGCAGAAGGTCATGTACTATTAGAAGATGTGCCTGGCGTTGGGAAAACAATGTTAGTACGTGCACTTTCTAAATCAATTGATGCTGATTACAAGCGCATTCAATTCACACCTGATTTACTGCCGTCAGATGTTACAGGTGTTTCTATTTATAATCCGAAAGAGCTCCAATTTGAGTTCAAGCCTGGACCAATCATGGGGAATTTTATACTTGCTGATGAAATTAATCGTACATCTCCAAAAACACAATCTGCCTTACTTGAAAGTATGGAAGAAGGCAATATTACAATAGATGGCATGACAAGACCGTTACCAAAACCGTTCTTTGTAATGGCTACCCAAAATCCGGTCGAATATGAGGGAACATATCCTTTACCAGAAGCACAGCTCGATCGTTTCTTATTGAAACTAAAAATGGGATATCCTACACAAGAAGAAGAATTTGAAATTTTAAACAGGATGGAAAAAACAAATCCCCTCTCCCATTTACAAGCTATTACAACAATAGAAGAATTACTTTATTTACAACAGAGCGTACGGGAAATAAGCATGGACAAAGCAATCAAGCATTACATTGTAAAGCTTGTTAGTCAGACTCGTTCTTATAGTTCTATTCAACTAGGTGCAAGTCCACGTGGCTCGATTGCTTTAATGAAAGCTTCACAAGCTTATGCATTCATCCATGGCAGAAATTATGTTATTCCAGACGATGTTAAATTTTTAGCTCCCTACGTGTTAGCTCACAGACTCATTCTAAAAATGGAGGCAAAATTTGAAGGAATAACAGGAGAACAAGTTATCGCAAAAATCGTTGCGCGAACTACCGTACCTACTCAAAGGAAGATGAACCTTTGATGAAACGGATACTACGAGCACTCTATCATTTTACTAAGTTATCACTCATTCCGTTATGCCTAGTCTTAACATTTGTATACGCTATGCTTCAAGGAGGATTTGTAAGTTGGTTTTTGTTTTACAGTGCGATTCCTATTGGCCTTTATTCACTATTGCTTCCCTTCTTTGCTTTACGGAACGCCGAGGTAAAACGAAGAACAAATCAAGACGAATATGTAGCAGGAGAACCATTTTTAAGTACGATTACAATAAAAAGAAGTTTCCCTTTTCCCTTACTTTATTTAATTATAGAAGATGAACTGCCATCACAATTTACAAATTGTAAACAAACGAATATGAATAAAGTAATACTCTTTCCAGGATTGAAACGAAATATTTCGTTTCAATATGCAATTGACACAATCCCTAGAGGAGAGCACTCTTTTTCAAGCGTACGTGTCAAAACTGGCGATCTATTCGGTATGATGGAGAAAGAAGTAACTTTTTCAGTTCCAGATACATTTTTAGTCTACCCTCAGTATGTAGATATAACATATCGACAAATGGAAAATCATTTCGAACAAGGAGCACTTTCAGCAAATATAAATTTAGTAAAAGACTCTACCATTTCTGTCGGTGTCAGGGAATATAAACCTGGTGATCGCTTTTCGTGGATTGATTGGAAAGCAACTGCACGAACAAACAACATTATGACGAAAGAGTTTGAACAACAGCGCAGCCATAATATTATGATATTCATGGACAGAACCCCATCCCCTCTATTCGAATCAGTCGTCACATTTACTGCCTCTATTGTCAGGTCTGTCTTGAAGCAAAATTCACCGGCGTCATTCGTATCTGTCGGAAAAGAACGAACTTTTTTCCCTTTAGACAATGGAGATAGTCAGTTACATCAAATCTTTTGTCATTTAGCGAAGGTACAAGCAGATAGTGTATTCCCGCTCTCCCGGAGTGTAGAAATGGAATTAAGAAAAATTTATGAGCCCGTCACGATTATACTCGTGATAAGCGATCTTTCTCCCGATATTCAAAAGGCGGCTGACTTTGCTGCTATAAAAAACAGAAAATTAATGGTGTTTGTCGTAAAAGAAAAAGCAAATCAACTCTCACACCGAGAACTCAGTATTCTAGAAACTCTACAAAAACGACAAATATTTGTAAATGTGGTTTATGGAAACCAGTATACAAACGTGTTTTTTGAGGTGAGCAAATGATAACATTACAGGCAAAAAAACAATGGGATATGACTAGATTTTTCATGCATGCATGCGCATTTCTACTTTTACTAGAATGGCTAAGGCCCCTCGTAGGTATTACAAACGTAGGTAGATTAGATGTTTTCGTAATATTTATAGGGATTTGCTTCACTCTCTCTTTTTTTCAAATAAAATGGCAGATTCCAATAAAGATCGTCACGATTTTATTCATCATTCATTTCTTATATTATAAAAACGCTATTATAAATCCATCTTGGCTAATGAAATTTTTTACTGATATTTCTCGAAATGCCTCCTTGTTATTTCAGGGGAATTTGCTAGAGGTTTCTCCAGTTTTTCCAACACTTTTATTTTTTTTATCCTTTTGGTTTTTGAGTGCTTTCATCTCTTTTTGGATGATTCATAAAAAACGTGGGCTGTTATTTCTTATATTGACTATTATTTATATCACCGTTTTTCATAACTTACATTTATGTCATGCAAACTACGCTATTATTCGTACTGTTGTCATCGGCTTTTTTATGCTTAGTCTTCTCCGCATAGAACGAATAAAAGAGATGGAACACTTACAAAATTATGCTAGAGAAATCTCAAAATTACTTAAACCTCTTACAATATTTATTGTATTGTCAGCAACTATCGCATACTTTGCTCCAAAATTTGGCCCTCAATGGCCAAACCCAATGGATTTTTTAAAATTCAACACATCCGAAGCAAGTAAAAAACAAGATGTTTCTAAAATTGGGTATGGTTTAGATGATTCGCGATTAGGCGGTCCTTTTAAGACGGATCCTACAATTGTTTTCACAGCACAAACGCAAAACAAACAATATTGGAGAGTCGAAACGAAAGATTTTTATACAGGAAAAGGCTGGGAAGTTTCTGAAAATCAAAAAAAGGTTTCTTTTAAAAATAAAAACGACGTCGTGAGCTGGTACGAACAAAATACAAAAACGGAGGCCACTGAGGCAACAATCACCATGAAAAAAAGTTATCCACACCTTACCTATCCAGCAGGATTAGTATCAGTTGAGGCTTCTTCAGATATATCATACAGCGTTGACCCCTTTTCAGAAAAAATCTATACGATGCACGGAGACTCCTCTACTACTTTAAATTCATATAAAGTAACGTATGAGATCCCGGAGTTTTCCATAGAAAAATTGAAAGCTGTAAACACGAATGAAGGCCAAGAAACAAATCCTTATTTCATGACAAAGTACACGCAACTTCCCGAATCATTACCGCAGCGAGTAAGAGACTTAGCTGTTAATCTAACAAATGATAAAGACAACCGATATGATAAAGTATTAGCTATTGAAAATTACTTCACCGACCATTCTTTCGTATATGAAACAATGAATGTGTTGTTCCCTGCCAAAAATCAAGATTATGTTGATCAATTCCTTTTTGATACAAAAAGCGGCTACTGTAATAATTTTTCGACATCTATGATTGTGTTACTTCGTTCTGCTGGGATTCCTGCTCGATGGGTAAAAGGTTATACAGAAGGAACTCTTGATAACACACTAGTTGGTTCAGAAGGTGAGGATGTATATAAAATCGCGAACGATAACGCACACTCTTGGGTCGAAGTATATTTCCCAGGATACGGATGGATTCCATTCGAACCAACAAAAGGATTTACCAATCCCTATAATTTCACAAATAATACTCCTGCTCCTACTTTACAAAATAGCGAAGAAACTAAGTCTCAAAATGCGCAAATGCACCAAAGAAACAATGAAGCAAAGCTCAAAAGTTTAATTGAAGATACAGAAGACGCTCCTACTAAAAAGCTTACAAATTCTAAAAATGGACTTTCTTGGTGGTACGTATTCCTCTCTACGATACTAATTAGTATCATCGGATACATTCTCTTCGCTAATAGAATGAAATGGATTACATTTTTTATTATTCTTTTCTACAAATACCGAAAAGATGATGCTGTTTATAGCAAAGCTTACGATGCACTTTTAAAACAATTTGGCCGAATTGGTATACCACGTGAGGAAAGTCAAACATTCCGAGAATATGCTCTCCACATCGATACACTTTACAACTCGGCCGATATGCAACAACTTACTTTCAGTTATGAGAACGCTATGTATCAAAAGGGACAGGCCGTAGCAGAATGGAAGAAATCCGTACACTTATGGGAAATTCTTATGAAAAAAGCAGCCTCTCCGCCTAAATCAAATGACTTCCATTCAGCGATTTAATCTTGATACTGTGAATTGATAGAAAAAGCCTCAAAGAACTACATTGTTCTTTGAGGCTTTTTTAATAAAGTGAAACTTCTAGTTATTCTCCAAGTACCTTCTCAATCTCAACCTCTAAATCCACCGGCTTCGTCTGCGGCGCAAAACGCCCTACTACTTTCCCGTCTTTTCCGATTAAAAACTTAGTAAAGTTCCATTTCACTGCTTTCATACCGAGTAAACCTGGCGCTTGCTCTGTCATGTATGTATACAGAGGATGAGCTTTATCACCTTTCACATCAATCTTTGCAAACATCGGGAAATTCACACCATAGTTTAATTCACAAAAACTAGTAATATCTGCTTCTGTACCTGGTTCTTGTCCTCCAAATTGGTTACAAGGGAAACCGAGTACTTCTAGTCCTTGGTCTTTATATTTATCATATACTTCTTGTAATCCTTTATATTGTGGTGTAAAACCACATTTGCTAGCTACATTTACAATAAGAAGTGCTTTTCCTTCGTAATCTTTTAACGATTTATCTTCTCCTGTTATCGTTTTAGCTGAAAAATCATAAACTGTCATTTTCCTTACCCCTCTCTTCACTATCATTCTATGTTTATACTATACTACATTCATGAATATACAGCTCTTATTACGTACTTACACCCCAATATGATAGCGCTTTATTTCTGTTCGAAAATTCGACACAAACTACTAGACTTTTATGATGGAAAGTTTTACAATTAAATTGTGAACAAAATGTGACAGTTTATATTCCATTATAAAAGAAAAGGATGGTGTTCATTATGAAAACTGCACAACATGAAACGATTTCAAATCGCGAGTTTTATTTCGTACTATATATGATGTTATTGTATGTGATTGGCTGGGTAATCGATGTAAATGGTTTATTTTTAAGCTCCTACTTTAATTTAGCAGGAGAAATTATGCTTCCAATCGTTGGTGGCATAGTTGGACTGTTTCTTATGTCTATCAATAAAGAACAAACGAAATAATAACACTTTAAAAAGGCAGAAGACGAGCTTTCGTTTTCTGCCTTTTTTCTATTTTAGCGTATAATAGAAACATATAGTAAATAAGGAGTGGTAATGATGAAAAAAGTAGAGCAATTATCTTCTCACCTATATCTTATTGATGATTTTGATTTACAACATAATGAACGAACAGGTACGTACGTTTTAGTAGGTGACGATATTACTTTAATTGAAACTTGTGCAGCCCCTTCTATTCCGTATATTTTAGACGGCTTACAACAATTACATATTGATTTAAACGAAGTTAAAAACATTATCGTTACACATGTTCATTTAGATCACGCCGGTGCTGCTGGTTTAATGATGGAAAAATGCCCAAACGCTACTTTATATGTGCATTCTCGCGGTGCTCGTCATATGATTGATCCAACAAAACTCATTTTAGGCGCAAAAGCTGTATACAAAGAAGATTTCGATAAACTATTTGATCCAATTCTTCCTATAGAAGAAGAACGTGTTCATATTGTACAAAATGGTGATACGTTAAAAATTGCCGCAGACCGTACACTTACATTTTACGATACACCGGGACATGCTAAGCACCATACTAGCATTCACGATTCATTAACAAACGGCATTTTTACTGGCGATACAATAGGAATTTACTATAGAGAACTCGCAGACCTTGGTGTAGAACTATATTTACCATCAACGTCCCCTTCACAATTCCAACCAGATGCGATGATTGCTTCTAAAAATCATATTCAAAGTATGAATGTAGATACTATTTATTTCGGCCATTACGGTGCATCATCCAATGTTACAGAAGTATATAACCAACTGGAACATTGGCTACCTATTTTTGTTCATACTGGTAAAGAAGTCTTTGAACAGTATAATGATTTCGATGAAGCGACTAAAGCTTTACACACTGTATTAATGGATAAGATCTCTTCTCATCTTACAAAGTTAAACGTTCCATCAGATCATTCTGTTTATAACATTTTACATCTAGATATAGAAATTAGCGCGATGGGCATTATAGATTATTTCACGAAGCAAGAAAAAGCAAACTCCACTATTAAATAACCGTAAAAGAAGAGATATACAACAGTAGTTATTGTATATCTCTTCTTTTTTTGAATATATTTTGAGTAAAGGATGGTGGAATACAATGCAAAAAGTAATGCTATACCTCTGCTTTACCTTATTTATCGTCTTATTATTATTTGTCGGAGTGAAAATTCAATTTTATTTAGATACAGATGCGCAGGTGAATTTTAACGTTTATCCAAGATTATTCTACTTTACACTCTTCCCTCTTATAGTTGGCATTTTATTACGATTCCTTCAATCCATTAATCGCGAAACAAGTAAACAAAACTGGCGCTTTCAACCGGATAAATTTATCGCTATTACTGTGCCTACGCTATTCATTTCCTTTTCTCCAGCTCTACTCTTTTCACCAGTTGGTGCATACCTGCCTTATTTAACTAATATTATTCTTATAAATACTACTTTTGTTACGATAATAAGTTTAATAGCTGGCTATTCTTTTTTAGATTGTTTTATACAAAAAGATACTACAAATATGAAAAAATATAATTGATAACCATTTTTTAAGTGTTGCTAATTAGGTCAGTTTGTTTATAAATCTGATATTACTTGTAAAAGCCGATATAAACAAAAAGGGGAATTATGTTAAAATTAAATTGGTTGTATTTAGATCACAATGCATTTTATCCAGAGGAGACTTATTATGTATAAATTAGGTGCTTTCTCGTTTCTAACGTTTCTTGCAAGTATATGTTCTTTCTTTATTTTAAGAGGACCTAATGCAAATTTAACTTTAATTATTGTGATTCTAGCTATACTTTCATTACTCGGTATTATTTTTGCAATCACATCAAAGAATTGGTTATTCGGAATAGTTGGTACAGCATTAAATGCAGTAATACTAGTATTTGTATATTTCTTATCGCTAGCAAAAGGAATAGGTGGTTAATAATTTTACGTTTCAATAAAAAAGCTCTCAGCTTAGGCTTTGAGCTTTTTACTTATCTCACCTTTTCATCTACATACTCCATAAACTGCTCCGCATTAATAAATCTTTCTTTATACGCCTCAGGTACTTCTTCTACTTTCATCCCACCAGTTGATTTTGTCTTTACTTGTACGATTTCATATGTCATTAAAGCTTCCACATAACGGTCAAACTCTTCTTGTGTTAATACTTCTTTACTAGATTTATGACCATTTAATCTATCAAAGTATGGTTGAAGGCTCATACTTAAATTTTTCATTTCTTCTCTTTTTCCTGGTGATAATTGATCATAATTAATATTACCGTTCGAATCCCCGTACGCAAGCTTTGCATTTGTTAATTTCTTTAGTTCTTTTGTAAACTCTTCATATTCCTTCGCACCCATTTCGTCTTTCGCTTCTGATAACTTTGCATTAAAACGCATATACGCTTCTAATGTCATCGCTCCGGCATGTTTTTTTAAGTTCTCAAACGACCCGTATATACCATCCGCCATAATAGATTGGTAAGCAAAACCAGTCGTTGGGATTAAAAATGCTGCTGCAAGCACTCCTGCAATAAGGCGTTTCTTCATCTTACTCCCGCCGTGATTCATTTTTATTTGAACGATTACTTTTTCTTTTAACCCCGGCGGGGCAATAATCCCCTTCGCTTCTTCTTGTATAGATTTTCTAACTCTACAATCTAAACTCATTTCACATTCCCTACCTCTCCTAAAAAGATTTCTTCTACTTGCTCTTTTTGACGTAGTTTCTTTAATGCTGCGTTAATTCTAGATTTCACAGTACCAATTGGAATATGTAATATTTGTGCTACTTCTTCTTGAGAGTAATCGTGTAAGTATCTTAAGATAATAACTTGTTTCAATTTATACGGTAACTTATGAATGAGTTCGATTAATTTTTGATTTGATATTTTACTTACAACATCGCTAGAAAAATCAATTTGTACTGGTTTTCTTTGCTCTTCTGCTTTTTTTATAATTCGTAGTCGCATCCACCTCTTTCTTCTATAAGAATGAATTTGTTTAATCGTAAGCCCAATTAGCCAAGGTCTAAATGGCTTCTTGCTATCATACTTACGAAGCGATTCATATAACTGTATGTATATTTCTTGAACGACATCATCTACATCCGTTTTATCTTCAATTAAAAAATGTGCTGTTTTATATACTTCTTGAATCGTTTTATCATACAACTTGCTATATGCTTCTTTATTGCCTGATAAAGTTAATTGGATCAAATCTGTATACACTGTTTCACCCTTCACATACCATCCCTCCTTTGTCTTACACTATATATTGGCAAGTAATTGACATTTCGTTCGATTTTTTCAAAAGTTTTTTTATATAGATTAATATAATGATTCAATATGTTCATAAGCTTCACTTATAATCACACATAACTATTATATAATTTTCCAATTTCTAATGAACATTTAAAATGATTTATATAGTCAAATTTAGGAGGATATATAATGAAAGCTATCATTGTAACGTCGTTCGGTGGTCCTGAAGTGATGAAATATACAGATGTGGATATGCCGGCTATTTCAGAAGATCAAGTTTTGATTCGCGTTGTTGCTACTAGTATAAATTTCGCCGATATTAAATCCCGTTATGGTAAAAAAGGAAATAAAGCACTACCTTTTATACCAGGGATAGATGCCGCTGGTGTTGTAGAACGAGTCGGTTCTCATGTGAAAAATATTTATCCTGGACAACGTGTCATTGCTTTTCCTCAAGATGGCTCTTACGCAGAATACGTTGTCGCAAACGAAAACCTTACTTTTGCTTTGCCTGATGAAGTCGATTTTCAAACTGCAGCTGCTTGTCCGATTGTATCTTTTACAAGCTATAATTTACTCGCAAATGTAGCAAGGCTTCAACAAGATGAGTCTGTACTCATTCATGCAGCGGCTGGTGGGATTGGTACGACAGCAATTCAAATCGCTAAACTATTAGGGGCTGGAACTGTTATCGGTACTGTCGGAAATGAAGCGAAAAGTAAAATCGCTTTAGACGCTGGAGCTGATTATGTTATATGTCGTCAAGATGTAGATTTTGTAGAGAAAGTCAATGAGCTGACCAACGGTGAAGGGGTTGATGTAATTTTAGATTCTATTTCTGGAACGGTTTCGGAAAGAAGTTTAAAATGTCTTGCTTATTATGGTCGCCTCGTTCATTTCGGAAATGCAAGCGGTGAAATTGGTAACTTCCAAACGAAAGATTTACACGCAAGTTGCCGCTCTATACTCGGTTTTAGTTTTGGTACTACACGAAAAAAACGTCCTGAACTACTCCAAAAAACTGCAAATGAAGTTTTCCGTTATTTACGTGATGGCCGTCTGAAAATGAAAGCTGCGAAATCTTTTCCACTTCAAGATGCAGGGAAAGCACATGAATGGGTCGAAAGTAGAAAAAGTACAGGGAAAGTAATACTAACTGTTCAGTCCCCTTCCTGAAATGAATACTTGAAACCGAGGTGTCATTCATGGGATCACGAATTATGCATGCTATTATCGCTAACAGGATTGCCGAGAAATTATCTATTCAAGATAAAACTTCTTTTATACTTGGAGGCGTAGCCCCCGATGCTGTGCATTCAAAGATAGAAAAAGTCACCTCACATTTTTACGCCGGCTCAACAAAAGACTATACGAGACGAATTGATTATGGATCATTTATTCATAAATATAAAGATTATATGGAGTCCCCTTTTCTCCTAGGCTATTGCACCCACCTCATTGCCGATGATAATTGGCTAAGCGGCTTTTTTCTACCTTGGCTTAAAAACAGAATCGAAAATGACGAAACTATCGCGCCTATGTACTACAACGACTTTAAATTATTGAACGCAAAATTACTTTATCATTACGATAAAGAACAACGGCTCTTCTCTCTTCTCAATCAAGAGGCTCACATTATAGATATTGAAGAGGTTTCTAAAGAAAACGTTTTAGCTTTTCGAAAGTATCTTTTTGAAGATATGTTGTATCCAGAGCAACATTTACATGAAAACTTACAAGTATTTACGTTCGATCAAATCGTTGGTTATATTGAAACAGCTATTGAAAAAGGGGCATTTTTTATTAATCAACTCTCTAATGAAAAATCCACTTCAAACATGTAATCCCCCTCAATATATTTGAGGGGGATTTTCACATAGCAATATTATTATTTGTTCTTTTCCATAACCGCAAAATAATTCTCTTCACTATCAGCAAAGTTAAATACTTTACCAGAAGGCATTGTTACCATTTCACCAACAGTAACATTTTTATTTTTTAAATCTGTATATAATTGATCAAGATTTTCTGAGAAGAACATTAAAGATGGTGTACCAAGATTTAATTCTGGGCTCATCTTAGAAATCACTTCTTTATTATGTAATATAATGCTCGTTTCTGCACCGCTAGTCGGAGCAATCTCAACCCATCTCATTCCTTGCTTATTATCTTCCTCTGCAACTACATGAAACCCTACCTTTTCCGTCCAAAAATTTACTGCCTCTTCTTGATTGTTTACATATAACATAATTTGTCCAACTTTATGAATCATTTCATTTCCCCCTAATGGTTTTTATATTCTATGTAGGTTTCTACAGGTACTATTATTATTCCTCTTTCATTCAATTACAAACAAAAAAGACGTAACTACAAATAGTTACGTCTTTCTCTTTATTTATCTAGGCTTTTTCTTCCCAGTAAATGCTGGCTTCTTTTTCTTTGGTGCTTTCGGTTTCGTTTCTACAAATGATCCGTTGAACATTTCTTGCTTCGTAAATACGATGCCTAGTTTTTTTGCAAATTGAAGTAATTTACGCTCTTCTTGTTGTGTTACAAGAGAAACGACTGTTCCTTCTTTACCCATACGTCCTGTACGTCCTGAGCGGTGAATATATTGGTCTACTGTGTCTGGTAACTCCAAGTGGATTACATGTGTTAAATCATCGATATCAATACCGCGTGCTGCAATATCAGTAGCAAGTAGAATTTCTAATTTCCCGCCGCGGAAAGCACGCATCGTTGCTTCACGCTCTTGCTTACTTGCCTCTGCATGAAGAGCCGCTGCTTTCATTTTACGGAATTGCAATTTCTGAGTAATTTCATCTAAACGGAATGGGTCATTTAAGAAAGCAACTGCTTTTACATCGCCCATATGCATAATTCTTCTTACGTAATCATTTTTTTCGCGTCGCTCACAAATGATATACGTATGCTCAACTAAGCTTTTTGACTCTGCACGTGTTATACGTACTAATTGTGGTTCAACTGCTAAATCACGTGCAGCATCTTCTGCCGCTTTTGTAATTGTCGCCGAGAAGAATACTAATTGACGATCTCGCATTGTAGATTTAATTACATCTTGTACTGCGCCCATCATCTTTTGTTTTACAATTTGATCAAACTCATCAAATACAATCGTTTTTACTTCATGCATCTTTAGCTTTTTCATTCGAATTAATTCTAAAATACGTCCTGGTGAACCGACAATTACTCTCGGGTGTTTCTTTAATTTTTCAACTTGGCGCTTAATATCTGCACCACCAATTAAAGATGCCCCTGAAATTTCAGTCCCTGCTGTAAACTTTTGAACCTCTTCGTGAATTTGCATTACAAGCTCACGTGTTGGCGCTAAAACAACAACTTGTGGTTGTTTTACTTCAGGATTAATTTTATGTAAAAGGGGTAATAAGTACGCTAATGTTTTTCCTGTTCCAGTTGGAGATTCAGCTATAACGTCTTGTCCTTCTAAAATAGTTGGAATCGCTTGTTTTTGAATTTCAGTTAATTCTTTAAAACCAGCCTTCTCCCAAGCTTGTTGTAAAAATGGTTGCATATCTTTTATCATTTGTTTTTCTCCTTTATCTCTATTTTTGAAGAAAATGTTGTATTGTTCGCACCGTTTCTATCATGTGTGAAATAACAGCTATTAAATCATCAACATGGTCTTCTGTAATCGCTTTTTGAAATATAACCTCTACCTTATTATGATATGAAATCGCTTGCTTATTATATTCGTATGAAATTTTCTGCGTAATCATTCTTTCTTTTCCCCATATAGAATGCATGAAATTTTCAATTTCTTCACACACTACCTCTGGCTTTTCTATCGGGAATGAAAATGCTAACTTCATTTCACAACCTGGTGTAAATTGTGGTACTTCCAATATTTCACCAGACAAGTTCTTTGCATCTACAGATAGTGAAAATGTTGCTTTTACTACCGGTTCGAACGGTTCTGTTAATTGAAATGAAATATGGTATATACGACTTAATGAGGCAAGGTCCATCATATCTTTTCGATCTGTTACAAGAATATCTCCATGTAAATCAAAATCATAAACAGCACCTTCTACGATTACTTTTAAATTATCAAAAGCAGTTGGATCAAACATAATTTCCTCCAAAAAACAGGCGCCTTTCGATGGAAAGGCGCCACTTGATGTATATATAGTTTACAGATAAACGAGATGAATTACAACCTTTTAGAATAAACCTACTGCTTTTCCATCTTCATTTACATCCATTTGTAGTGCTGCTGGCTGTTTTGGAAGGCCTGGCATTGTTAACATTGTTCCTGTTAACGCAACGATAAACCCTGCACCAATAGATGGTTTTAGCTCACGAATTGTAACGATGAAGTCAGATGGACGACCTAATTTTGTTGCATCGTCAGAAAGAGAGTATTGTGTTTTCGCCATACAAATTGGTAGGTTACTCCAACCTTCTCCTTCATATTGAGCTAATTGCTTACGTGCTTTCGGAGCAAATTCAATATCTTTTGCACCATACACTTTTTGAGCAATTGTACGGATTTTTTCTTCTAATGGTAATTCTAATTCATAAAGTGGTGCGTAGTTGTTCTCACCTTTTTCAATTTCTTTTAATACTTTTTCAGCAAGGTCAACTCCGCCTTGGCCACCTTTCTCCCAAACTTCCGTTAAGGATACTGCATAGCCACGCTCATTGCACCAATCTTGTAAGTATGCAACTTCTGCATCTGTATCTGTAATAAATTTATTAATTGCAATTACGAAAGGCACACCGAAGCTTTGAATTGTTTCAACATGCTTCTGTAAGTTTTCCATACCTTTTGCTAATGCATCTACATTTTCTTCTTTTAATTGATCTTTTGCTACGCCGCCATGCATTTTAAGCGCACGAATAGTCGCAACAATAACAACTGCTTCTGGTTTAATGCCAGCTGCACGAGCTTTAATATCTAAAAACTTCTCTGCACCTAAATCAGCACCAAATCCAGCTTCTGTAATAACATAATCACCTAATTTTGCGGCCATTGTTGTAGCGATAACACTGTTACAACCGTGAGCGATATTCGCAAATGGTCCACCGTGAATGATAGCTGGTGTATTTTCTAACGTTTGCACTAAGTTTGGTTTTAATGCGTCTTTTAATAATAGTGTTAACGCACCTTCTACACCTAAATCTTTAACCGTTACAGGTTGATTTGCAAAGTTATAAGCAACTACGATGCGAGATAGACGAGCTTTTAAATCTTGAATATCTGTTGCAAGGCAGAATACGGCCATAATTTCAGATGCTACTGTAATATCAAAACCGTCTTCACGTGGTACACCTTGAACTGGTCCACCAAGACCAATTACTACGTTACGTAGGGCACGATCATTTAAGTCAACACAGCGTTTCCAAACGATTTTACGCGTATCAATTCCAAGTGTGTTCCCTTGTTGGATATGATTATCAATAAACGCCGCTAACGCGTTATTAGCAGTTGTGATCGCATGAATATCTCCAGTAAAGTGAAGGTTAATGTCTTCCATAGGTACAACCTGTGAAAAACCGCCACCTGCTGCCCCGCCTTTTAGTCCCATCGTTGGTCCAAGAGATGGTTCGCGAAGTGCAATTACTGTTTTCTTACCAATTTTATTAAAAGCTTGACCTAAACCAACTGTTACTGTTGATTTACCTTCTCCAGCTGGAGTTGGGTTAATCGCTGTTACTAAAACAACTTTACCGTCTTTCTCATCCTGTAAGCGCTTAAAAATATCAAGAGATAACTTACCTTTATAATGCCCGTATGGCTCTAATTCATCTTCTAAAATATTTAATTCAGCTGCAATTTCTTGAATCTTCCTCATACTCGCTTCTTGCGCGATTTCAATATCGGATTTAACTGTTGTAGTAGTTGTCATATACCCTAGTCCCCCTTTAATTGGTTCTGATGATATTGTATCAGTTTTTTGTATTTTCTGCACTTATTTACCTCCTAAAAATTCTTTCATTTCTTTATGCGTTTTTTAACATAAATACCCATAAGAATGTTAACGATTGTTGTAACTCGTTAGGTAGTTGACCTAGCATCTTCTCATTTACTCCGCGCTTATATACACCGATGCCATCTACAACTTCAAAACCTTGTTCTTTCGCTAACTGTTCAAACTCCCAAGGCATCATCGTATTACAAACAACGTCTTTGCCATATAAACGAGGATAACTGTTCTCTCGAGGCTTTGCTGTCGGTCCTAAAATTGCAATACATGCATACCCATCTCTTTTTAAAACGCGCTTTATCTCATTTAATGCTCGTAATGGCTCCTCGGTCCATTCTAAAGAATTTATTGCCATAATTGATTCAAATTGCTCATTTTCAAATGGTAAGGAAGAAAGATCCCCTTTTATAAAAGATAAATTCGGTCCTTCTCCACGCTCCTTCCCTTTTTGAATCATCACTTCTGATAAATCTACTCCAACTGCTTTATAGCCCGCGCGACTTAATTTATATGTACCATATCCATCCCCACAACCAACATCGAGCACCTGAGCTTCTTTCTTCACATACTGTTCAAAAAATGGAATAATTGTACTCCTACTCCCGCTGTCCCACATCTCTTGACTATTTTGATTCCAAAATTCTGCACTACTATCCCATTTTTTCTCTGCTGATTCATGCCAATTAAATTTCGTCATACATTCCCCTGCCTTCACGTTTTATCACTCATTTCATTCTACATCATTTTCCAAAATTCCTGTTTATCTTCATTAGGAGATGTACAAGCTAATAATGGAATCTTTATTCTCCAATTTTTGCTTTACTTGGGTTTAACTCATACTCATGTTCTTCTCTTTGTGTAAGATACTATAGGTACACCCAATTGAAAGAGAGGGATGTACATGCGAAGAAAGAGAAATCATCATTTTAAAAGTGGTGAAAAACACGAAGAGTATGCAGCTGAAATATCACCAGCTGGCATACCAATTAGACATAAGCGTAAAGAAATTGCAAATGAAATAGAAGGTACAAACACCGGTGCAATGGTAGGCTATGTCGCTTTATTTCTTTCACTTTTCTCAATTGCATTTTATCCAGTTACACTCGGCTCTCTTGCGATTTTAGTCGGCTTATTAGCTGTCAATTTCGGAGCAAGAACACTTGGATATACAGCAATTGGTTTTGGTAGTTTTTCTGTTTTATTTACTTTACTCTATCCGCTTTCTTTGTCAGCGTTTTAAAAAAAACACACCAAGTTATACTTGGTGTGTTCATTCGTGATACAACATAATATGACCGCATCCACAGCAATGTTTCGCTGTAATTTCTTGAAACACTGGATAATTTTCTTCATCCCTATGTTCAATAAACACCTTTTCAAAACGGTACATGTTTGGCGCATATGCCCAATCTTGTTTCGTACGTGCATACAAAGTTGAGGAAAAAAACTCCTCACCACCGCAAACGATACATGTATTCTTCATTACTATCCCTCCTATGCTTGTCTTACTTCATCTATATGAACATAAGCATAAGAAAAAGACCTTCTATTACTAGAAAGTCTTCTCTGAAACAAAAAGAAATGTACCAAACATTCCTACTCCGCTATATTCTTTCGTAACACCAGCTTCTGTTTTAAATGTTTGCTTTGCAGTCATAAAGAATACACCATTTCGTGCATCTGTACTTTCAAATTGTAATTTTTCTTTTTTACCATCTACATTTTGTGTGCATTCAAAACTACTCTCATCACATTTCAATGCATACTTATCCTCTACATATACTTTAAAATCCGATTCTTTCGGACAAGTAATAAGTAAAATCGCTACGAGAATAATACTTACAATACCCACAATTGTATAATATTTCTTCATTTGTACTCCTTTCAAATGACAAGAAAACTTGACTTCATGCGCCAAGTTTTCTTAGTCCACAACCCATTGCCATTCTTGTTCTTTCTTATCAAAAATAAGCCAGCCTGTCTCTGTTGCTTCTTCTTTCAATTCATCGATATTATCTAGCACCTCATCCGTACTTTCATACGAACCAACTACATATACCGGAATTTCAAGACCTCTTCTTGACTCAATTTTCCCTGCTAGATCAATATAAAGACCATCCTCCATTAATGGAAGAAGCCCCATGATCACTTCTTTCGAAATTGCTGGGAAAATTTTTGATTTTTGGAACAAAGAAAAACGTTTCTTACCAAAAGCACCGAGTTTATAAGGAATGACTTTACTTAACATCCCTACAAAGTCAGCAATTCTACGATAATACACTTTGTTGTACCATCCGTCATCATGTGAAAAATAAACAAATCTATTTTTCAATAGCGGAAAGAATGTTCTTGCAAGTGGTTCTTTTTTGTGAGCCAAATATAAAAGCTCTGCAATTTCTTTTGGCTCTAATTCATCTAAATCGCTTGCATCATCAAAATCTACCCAACAAAATTCATCAAATTCATCAATCTCTGCTTGAATTAGCTTATGTATATTTTCTTCCTCAACATATTCAAATAAAGTATGATAATGAAAATCTGTCCATTCAAAGTTATGCTTCAAAAGCAACACTTGATGAAGCGGTGAAGGGATGTTACTTGCAAACTCTTTAAACGTAATTCCTGATGTAATAAAACAATGACCCCGACGATTACCATTAATATATATCATATTTTTTACTTGGTCAGATCCTCCAGACAAAGCACCTAGCCACCTTCGTTTTATATGTTTCAATTCTATAGCATATTTTAACATGAAAAATTTTAGAAACATAGAAAAAAATTCAAAAACTATTTACAATTTCATGTGTTTTATTACATAGTGATTACAAGAAAAAACACCTGCTCGTGAGCAGGTGTTTTTAAAGGATTTCATCTGGGTTTTGAGGATGATGATTTCCCTCTTTCTTTTCATCTTTTTGGAACATCGATTGAATTTTATCAATTGTTTGTGGAGCTAATTCAATCATTTTTTCTGCTAAATGTGTCGCATTTTGTAGATGCAGAATATTTACTCCATCTTTATTCACTACAAGAAATGCTACTGGTGTAATAGAAACACCACCCGCGCTACCGCCACCAAATGCAGGGTTACCGTTCGCTCTTTGGCCATCATTCGTTTGGAAATCAGAACCTCCTGCTCCAAAACCGAACGCCACTTTAGAAACCGTTAACACCACACCACCGTCAGCCGTTTGAACAGGCTCTCCAACAATCGTATTTACATCGACCATTTCTTTTAAATTTTCCATTGCCGCTTTCATTAACCCTTGAATTGGATGATCCACCGTTCATAACCTCCTTTGTCATATCTTTCCTAGTTTTTCCGAAAGTTGGTGAACTAAACATAAAATTTTATATTGATTTCAAAAAACTTAAGTTGTAATATTTAGAAAAGTAAAAAAGAGGTCGATTCGTTATGATGCGAAAGTTAACAAAGAAAGATCATGAACAAGTATTCGATTACCTAAAAGAAGAAGCAGCCCTTAACTTGTTTATTATTGGGGATTTAGAAGCTTTCGGTTATGAAACAGACTTTC
Organism: Bacillus sp. K2I17; assembly: GCF_002209985.1. Taxonomy (NCBI): domain Bacteria; kingdom Bacillati; phylum Bacillota; class Bacilli; order Caryophanales; family Bacillaceae; genus Bacillus; species Bacillus sp. K2I17. Next base: position 104,932 of record NZ_NJGF01000011.1, on the reverse strand, counting down.
AAGAATTATGGGGCGTATTTAAAGAGAATGGAACATTAAAATCGATTTTACTCCGCTTCCATGATGCATTTATACCCTATAGTAAAGAAGAATTTATTACCATTGATTATGAGGCACTTATTTCCGCCTATAAGCCGCTTAAACTCTCTGGCAAATCAACTATTGTAGAAAGATTTGAAACCGCTCCGAGCATACAACTAGGTGTCAAAAATGAAATGTATTTTTGTGAATGTCTAAATGACAACAACTTACCTATTACACCTGTCCAAGAAACAATTAAACTTGCCACACTAGATGATGTAAAGCGAATAATGCAATTACGAAGTAACATCGTTGAATTTCCGACTGCTAATGAATCAGAGAAAATATTAAGACAAGCTCTCGAAACAAACACAGGACGTACATACTATATTGAAAAAGACGGCGCTATTATTGCATCCGCCTCTACATCTGCTGAAAATTCATTATCCGCTATGGTAGTTGGCGTATGTACGCATCCGAACTACCGCGGAAATGGATTTGCTTCACTCATATTGCAAAAAATGATTCAAGACTTTACGAAAGAAGGCCGAACACTTTGCTTGTTTTATAATAATCCGGCTGCTGGACGAATTTATAAACGATTAGGGTTTAAAGATATAGGGATGTGGACGATGTACCGATAATAAAAAGCCGATTTGAAATCGGCTTTTTATACATATTGTGCTAATCCAGCTTCAAAGGCTTTTTTATCATTATTTAGTACACCAAACAATGCTTCTTGAAGCGCAAATGTACTTTTATAAAAATACATTCGTTCCTTTACTGCTTCTAAATTAGGATAATGAGCTGAAAATAGTTGTAAAAACTCCTCTCCATAACTAGCTAATTCTATTCGAAGTTTTTGAATACCTTTTTCATATTTCGGAAAACGGAATACTACATTATCATTTACAATTAATACATCATTATTTTGGCCAATTTCATTTATATAAGCTGATCTTATTTGTAATTCAGGACACACTCTTTGTAAATACGAAACATACTCATTTTCTTTTCTCATTCTTTCCCCTCTCCCGTTCAAGCCTATTGTTCTCACTTCAAAGTCATAATTACCTGTCTTTCAACAAAACCAAACTCTTCGTACATCTCTTTCGCAAAATTCCCGGCAAATACATTTAAGCGAATTTCTGAATACGTCTCCTTCAATTCCTTAATACCAGCTTCCATCAGTTCTTTCGACAGTCCTTTCCCTCGATATTCTGGAAAAACGTATAACTCATATATAAATCCAAGTTTTTCACGAGAAAAATAGTCTGTATTTTCCCCTATTAATACCCATCCTATTACTTTCTTTTCTTCTTTAATAACTAAATAATATGCTCCCTTTTCCACTATTGGCTTTGTAATTTCAATCGCTTTCTCTATACTTAATCGACAATTCCCTCTTGTCCCTTCAAAAAGTGATTGAGCTGCATACTGTAAGATTTCATTCGTTTCTTCTCGATTCGCCTTTTCTAACATTTTTCACAACTCCACTCATTAATAGGCATTACTATCGCTTGTTCAAGTTCCTCCGACTCAATCACAATTGCCAGCAATCCCTTTTCCGTAATCGTTTCATGAAATTCGCCCTTCTCCCAAAACACAGCCTGTCCCGCTTCCACCTTCACATTTTCTTTATCTGCTCCGCATACATATCCTTCTCCATCCACAATAAGAAGCAGCTGTGATACAACTGCTTCATGATATCCAATTATTCCATTCTCTCGTAAATGCATAGCACCAATATGTACATTTCCTTTATGGTTTAATATTTTTGACATTATGAAATTAGATTGAAATGCTGAGATTTTCTTTCCCACTTTTTCACTAAAATCAAAAATTTTCATTACTAATCCTCCCTATACGTATAAAACCATCCTTACTGTCTGCATCATATGTCCTTCAAAATCTTCTTCAAATTCCTCTAATTGTGCAAAACCTTTCGCTTCATAAAAACGTTTTCCTTTTTCATTCGCTGCTTCTACATGAATGTATAGTTTCCGAATTCCTTTTAATTCCGTTAACCCTTTTTGTAATAAAGCACTTCCTACCCCTTTCCCTTGCTGATCTGGTAACAAATAAATCGCTCCTAATTCTGCTTCGTTTTGCAATCTAACAGGTGAAAAATTCGCAAAGCCAATTACTTCTCCCTCTTCTTCCGCAACGAATAAATGTGTATTTTCAAGACGATATTTCATTTTTTCATCAGAATAGGCCTCGTCTAAAAATCTGTCTTGAATCTCTCTCGGAATAATGCTTTCGTATGTATCATGCCAAGCTATTTTCGCTACGGATTGTACAGCGTGAATATCTTCTTGCTTCATTTCTCTAATTACATATGTCATCTCGTTGTCTCCATTCTCTTTAACTTATATTCTGCTAATATACTAGAAGAAATGGCAGAACCATTTTCATAATTCACTTTAATTAATTTTAATTTCTCAATTGAAGCTGTTGCATAATCAAATTTTTCATATATATATTCCATTACACTTAAAAACTGATTTGCATGTAACTTATTTGCAATCGTGCAATGCGGAACCCATTTTCCTGGTACATAATATGAATTTAAATTATCATGAAAAGTTTTAAAATTATCATGATAAGAATGATGAAGTTTTAACAATTCATCTGTAATGGTCGGTGCTAAAAAGATCGTTCCATTAGTAGGAAAAACTCCAACAGAAGGAAAATTTATTGCAGCCATATTTTCTTGAACAGCTACAAACTCCTCTAATTTCTTAGTATATAAGTTAACATCTACCTCATTGTAATCAGCTAATGTAATATGAGGTTCTACTCCGGCTAATTGATTTGTGCCAATGATATTTGTTATTTCATTTTGTAATTCTATAATTTTATTAGTAAACACACGATCAAATGTAGCAATAATAGCGTACATACTTTCTCACCCCTTCGTTACATATAACGCTTCCCATTCTTCACGAATCATTCCCATTCGAATAGAATCATAGTACGTCCCGTTATAATAACGACATTTTCGCATCCTACCTTCTAAGCTCATTCCTATTTTCTCCGCTACTTTCATCATTCGTTCATTGCCAGACCAAGTCGTGATTCCTACTCTGCCAATCTCCATCTTTTCAAACAGTAAATCTCGATATAACGTTAACGCCTCTGTACCATAACCACCATTCCAGTAATTTGGATTATAAATAACAAGCCCTATCTCTAACCAACGCGTCGGTTTATATTCCCAATAAAACCCGATTGCCCCTATAATTTGACCGTTATTTTCTATAATTAAATTGGATAGAGGTTCCTCTTTTAAACGAGTTTTCATCTTCTCTTTATAAGACGAGTATTCTTGCATTGAAAACAGAAAATACGGTGCATCCCATTTTTTCCATTCTGGATTTTCTTCTTTAAATACGAGATCCCATAATGTTTTTATATCTGATTCTTCAATTGCACGAATTGTAACTTTATCCCCTTTTACTCTTACGTTTTGCATAATTTCCTCCTACACTCCTCTTTATTTCATATATAATTATAATGTTTTTTCAGAAAAATCAAAACAAATATCGTTTATTATATTGTATAATTTTGTTATAAGATACCAATTATTCATGTGGAAAGCTGGTGATTCAATGAATAATCGATTTAGTATTACTTTATTTCTCACTATTATTACAACAAATATTATTCTCTATTTCTTCTTACCATTACGTATTGTTACTAAATGGGACTTCAATGGAACGCCTACATCAACAATGGATAAAAGCACTTTTGTTATCGTAAATATAATTATATGTACCTTCTTATTCTTTTTATTTTTAGCTTTATCTAAAGCAGCGAGTAACCAGAAATTTCTCCTTTGGATTGGCAACACAATTTTACTATTTTTATTTTTTGTCGATATTGTCATTGCTCTCATCGCTCTTGGCTTCACTCTTCCTCTTGATCATTTAATATTTTTAGCATTAGGGCTTTTATTTATATTAATAGGCTATTTCAGTTCCAAAATCGATACGAGTAAATCAACGGTTTCATTGGAATGGAATGATAAACATCTTGAAAAAAGAGCTTCAAATATTTGTAGTATTTCAATGATAATAGCAGGTATTTTCCTAGCCGGGCTTCCATTTATCGTTCCTGTTCCGTATAGAGGTTATGCTATAATCGCAATTATTTTAGGAATGACGCTTGCCATTTTACCGAGTACGATTTACTTACTTATGAAAGACAGCAAGCAATCTACTCATTTAAAAAGGTAATAAAAAAATAGGAGGTTCTATACCTCCTATTTCAGCTAAACGTTTTCTTTTTCATTTTTTCTATCTCAACTAAAATCCCTTTCTCTATCCAGCCTTCTATTCCATCTCTTTTCACTAAATCATATCCTGAACAGCTTCCATCAATGAGAGAAACAATGTCCCCTTTCCTTACACATATTTGTGCACAAGAAATATCGGTTTTCACTGTGTAATCACCTGACTCAAGCTGCCTAATATATTCATTTTTCACATAAAGTAATGTATTCTTTTCCTTTTGCTTGCATATTGTGTATTCTTGCACCTTCTCCATCGGCTCTATGTAATAATATGGATATGTTACCCCGCCTTGCATTTCTGAATTCGCATTAAAATCTGCTATCACTTCATATTCTGGAAAATAGTCTACATATGTATAAGAAAACATATCACCTGCTGGTTTCCTTTGAATGATAAATGCGTTTAATTGTCCTGCTTCTTTAATCGCATTTCCCCCATCAATCGCAATAATCTTTTTCTCCTCATCAATAACTGGATTGTTAGACGGTGCCTTATCTGAATAGTTTACAACAGGCCAATGACCGACAACTACATACTTATTTGCTCTATGTGATTTATTGAAAAACTCTGGCATTGCTATCGCATTTTTGCGCTCTGTTTCTTTCCAATCTTCTTTATCATCAAGGCCAGCATGTACAAAGATATAATCTTCTGTTTCAAGCGCTGTTGGCAATTCTGTCAGCCACTTTATTTCTTTTGAAAAATGGCTCATTAATACTTCCCTTACTTTTTGAATAGGCGTACCTTCATGAATAGAGAAATGCACACACTCTAACCATTCATTAAAAATCGAATGCTTTCTCGTACATAAATAATTGATAAGACCAGGATTTTCATTTAAAAGCGCATCAACTAAAACTTCACAATTCCCTTCAACAACGTGAACATTTGAATTGTTCTTTACAAGATTCATAACGTAGTTTACGACGCCGATGCTGTCTCCTCCTTTCTCACAAAGATCACCATTAATAATTAAATAATCTTCATCTTTAAAGTTAACTTTCTGTAGTAATTCTTTTAAAAGAAGTAATTCTCCATGAATATCAGATATTACGATTACTCTAACATCATTAGGGATTGATAGTTTCTTTATTTTTTCCAAGTGTAAGCGCTCCAATCATTCTCTGTATTATTTACAAAAAAACAATTCAACAACATAAATTATAAACCTTTCTAAATGAAATAGGTTCTATATATTATGTCATATAGAACCTATCCTTCTTTATAATTCTTTATAAAAAGAAAAACTTACCTTATCATAACCTTCTCTTTCATAAAAGCGGTGAGCGTCTAATCTAGGAAACGCTGATGTAAGAACGATGGACTCACATTCGTTTTCTTTTCCCCAGTTCTCTATATAGGAGAGTAATACATTCCCATACCCTTTTGAACGATGTGCTTCTGCTGTTACAAGGTCATATACGAAAACATGTTTCTCATTATAAAAATTCGTACAAATCGCTACACCGGCTAGACTAACTGCTTCATCCTCTTCATTACGTAGCGAAAATAGTTTATAATTCTCTTCTTTCATTTTTTGAAACAAAGAACTTGCTTCTTCTCTTGAAAGTTTCGTTCGTAACTGCTGTAATACGGGAAATACATCATGTAAATCCGTTTCTGTTACTACTTCTCTAATATTCATTTTGATTCTCCCCTTACTATTTATAAAATTTTCTAAATGTTATATCATCATTATAGAAAGCCACTGCCCTTAGCTTAAGTGACAGTTTTATCCTTTTTTATAAGGCCAGTATGAAAAGGAGCGTCTACGAATGGATCTGACTATCCCATTATTATTACAAAGTAAAACACCCCTTTACTTACAAATTTATGAATATATGAAACGAGAAATCTCTCATGGATCACTATGTGCCGGTACACGCCTTCCTTCTCACAGAAATTTAGCAGTACAACTTAATGTGAGCCGTATTACAGTGGAATCCGCTTATCAACAATTACTAGCTGAAGGGTATGTAGAAAGCAAACCGAAACGTGGGATTTTTGTTGCAGAAGTTGATATGGATGTCATTCAAAAGAAACAGCAAATTGCGTCAAACATTGCTAACAATAAAGAAAACGAACAATATGATTATGATTGTAGTCAAGGACTTATTGATCAAAAAGCTTTTCCGATAACAAACTGGAAAAGAGCAATACACGAAACTTTATTTCAGTATGAAAATGAATTATTTGCTAAGGAAGATCCACAAGGTGAGCTCGTTCTACGAGAACATATTTCAAAGTATTTATATCATGCTCGCGGGGTACATTCTTCACCTGATCAAATTATTATTGGAGCAGGTACGCAGCCTCTTCTTTGGCTACTACTTCAACTACTTGGTTCAAAAAAGGAATTCGGAATCGAAAACCCTGGATTTCACCGTATTCCTGCTATGATTCAAAGTTCTGGTCTTACCGTTCACCCCATCCCTTTAGATGATAAAGGAATTCATATTTCCGCTTTACGTGAATCGGGTTGCAATGTAGCGTATGTCACTCCATCTCACCAATTTCCACTTGGAATCATTATGCCATTATCTAGAAGACTCGAGTTATTAAAATGGGCGAATGATTGTAAGGGCTATATTATTGAAGATGATTACGACGGGGAATTCCGTTATATAGGAAAACCTATTCCTTCTTTACAAGGACTAGATGCAAATGAACGTGTTATTTATATGGGAACTTTCTCGAAATCTTTTTTACCTTCTTTACGAATGGGATATATTGTTTTACCACCTCATCTGTTAAGAGCCTATGAAGAGCTTGGTGGTATGTTTAAACAAACTGTTTCTACGCTGCAGCAACTTACCTTTGCCACCTTTATTCAAAATGGTGATTGGGAACGTCATATTAACCGAAGTCGGACGTTATATAAAAGAAAACATATTTCTTTAATTAAATCTATTACAAACGAGATGGGAAATAACGTTCATATACTCGGTGAACAATCCGGACTTCATATTGTACTTCACGTTCATAACGGGATGAATGAACAAGAACTTATTCATGCAGCCGCAAAAGAACGTATTAAGTTATACCCTCTCTCCACATACGATTCTGTTCATAATGTAATGGATGAATCGTATGTATTGCTCGGTTTTGGCAGTATTCCAGAGGATCGTATCGAAACTGTAGTTCAATTACTGAGAAAGGCCTGGTTCCCTAAATAAGAATAGCTCCACGTAAGTTATACTTACGTGGAGCTATTTTCATTCACTATTTTTCTGATCTCGCTGCCCTTCCTGGCCGCTTAACACCAGTTGTTTCTGTTGAATAGGAAGCTTCAATGATAGCAGTTGGATCTACAGAGAGAACGAGATCTTTCATTTTTGGATAAATGAAACGGTTTGTAATACAATAAATGATTCTCTTATGTTCTCCTAAAAAACCACCTTCTCCATGTAGATACGTAACGGATAATTGCAATTCTTTCATAAGCAGATCGCCTATTTCTTTATTTTTACCAGAAATAATCATGACGCTCTTTCCTTGGTTAATACCATCTAATATGAAATCAATCATCTTCGTAACAATATAGAAAATTGCTAATGAGAACATCGCTTGTTCGATTGAAAATAAAATCGCTACAAATGTGAAAATAACTGCATTTACAGCAAGTAAAAATGTACTAATCGGTACTTTAAAGTGTTTGTTCATCCAAACCGCTAACATTTCTGATCCATCTATTGCGCCACCCATTTTAACAACAATCCCAACGCCTATTCCAAACAGTACGCCACCATAAAGTACAATTAATAATTCAGAAGTTGTAATCGCCGGAAATGGTTTTAAATAGATTAATCCAAGTGTTGTAACTACATTTGCATAAGATGTACGGATGAAGAACTTCTTCCCCATTACTTTTGCGGTAAATAGCAGGATAGGAATATTAAGTCCTAAAAACACTCCGTAAAGCGGTAATCCAGCAACTTTATTTGCCATAATAGCAATGGCCGTTACCCCACCATCTACTAAGCCATTAGGTGCTAAAATAAGCTCTAATGAACCCGCTACAATAATCGATCCAATTGTTAATAATACGTATTCAAATACTCTTTTCATTCATTACCCCCAAAACTTATATATTTTCTTAGTATTATTTTAACGTAATTTTACTACTAATTCAAAGATATGAGTTTATATACACAAAAGTTTCACCTTTACAGTGATTTTTTATGTAATTTATTTACAGAAACACACTTACGTATTACAGTAAGTGTGCTCCAAACATTTATTTAAGTTTTAAGTATGAATTCATTTTCATTTTTAATATTTCATCAACTGCCCTATTATACCCACCAGCATTTCTAAGGGACTCACCAACTTTACGACTATTTTCTTTAAATGTCACATCATCCATTACTTTTTCTACAGTCTCACGTAACAATTCAGAACTTAATTCTTTACGATTAATCCTTATTCCAGCCCCTACTTCACTCACTCGTTGCGCAACTAAAGGCTGATCTCCTGTTACCGGAATTACAACTAACGGGACACCGTAATATAGTGCTTCACTCGAACTATTCATACCACCGTGTGTCACGAATACATCAGCATGCTGTAATATTTCTAATTGCGGTACGTAATTATACAACTTAAAGTTATTCGGAATGTTTTCAAATTGATTTAAATTTATCTTCTTACCAACAACTAATACGACTGTCGCTTCTACATCTTTAAACGCTTCAAAACATTTTTCATATAGTTCAGGTTGTTCATTAAAAACTGTTCCCATAGAAATGAAAATCAATTTTTCATCTTTTAAATCTTCCATAGAAAAGCTGTCTACTTCTTTTCGAGTAGCAATTGATGGGCCGACAAACTTATACGATTCATCGAATACATCTGAACGCGGCTGGTATTCTTTTGAAGTATATACAATAGTAATATCACCAGGATGATTCATAATATCATACATACTATTACATTTCATTCCATACTGCCTATTCCATTTTTCCATTCCCGCTAAACAAGATTGATATAACGGATTCGTTTCATCTACTTGTCTTGATTCTTGTTCATCATTAAAATTAATGTACTGATTAAAAGCAAATGTTGTACAAGAAGAAACGCTAGGTAATTTTAAAATATTGGCTATAATACGTCCTACGGGAAAATGATTATCGTATAGCAAGTAATCGTACTTTTCCCCTTTTGTTTCTTCTACAATTTGAGTCACAATACGCTCTGATGCTTCAATCATATGAGATAGCATCGTCAAAGGACTCCCACCTTCATTTACTCGTTCCATAATATTAATTTGAGAGAGGAAATTCTCAAACACTCGGAATTCTGCACCTGTTGCTTCAATCTTCTTTCTATAATCTCCAATACAATACGAAACAACTGTCTCCCCTCGCCGAATTAACTCACTTACAATAGCTAAAGTCGGATTTATATGACCTTCTCCGGGAAAATTTATTACGAGTACATTTGCCATCATATTCTCTCCTATCTAACAATATTAATAGTTAATTATATTAATTAATTTAAAACTATTATAAAGGAATCTATTCTACTTCTTCATATTTTTCACTTCATTTTATTATTGAGAAATATTTTTCATAACCTACATTATAACTCTTATAAAAGTATGCTTAACCTTTCATTTATTGAAAAATACGGGAGTTATATTCAGGCATTTTTACAGATTTATCATCAGAAACATTATTTTGATAATTCATACAAAAGTAGAAAAATATAATTTCCACACTGATTTCTCACTATAAATTTATTTAAGTTCTAAGTTGTCCTCATCATTATCCACTTGGAACATATTCTGTTATATAATGAATTTATAGAATTTACAGAAAAAGAGGTAACTTCATGCTACAACAACTATTCACTTCACCTATTTTATCTATTCAAGCTTTACACCCAGGTTATGAAGACCATGCAAGCGATGTGTTTCTCGTCCGAACAGAAGATGCAGAAGTCATCGTTCGTTCTTCTAAAATGAATGAAGAGCCAAATAATGATTTTTGGTGGGGATGTAAAAACCTATTTGGAATTGATCCAAGGAACGTACATCATTTAAAAGCTGTACATACATTGCTGCAAGAACATACTAATCTTCCTATCCCAACAATATTAGAAAAACATATTTTAAATGGCCGTGAATTCGTTGTAGCCGAAAAGTTAGTAGGTAACACAGTTCAATCTTTTATCGGGCAACCAGATTCTATTTTATTCAGTCTAGGAAAAGGGCTTGCAGAAATACATACATTTAAAGCCGATTACATAGGAAATGTGTCAGGTTCCTTCCAAATTACACTAGATGAATTCCAATCACACATTTTAAATGTGAGTAAAGAGCTTGTGAATATGTTTTATTCCGATAATGAAAGCATACAAAATGCATTTCCTACTTTTGAATCACAACTTTCTTCCTTACCAGCACCAAAGGAATCAACGCTCGTTTTAATTGATATGGACCCTACTCAGTTTTTATCAGATGGTACAACTATTACGGGATTAGTAGATACAGAAGCCTATGCCGTTGCTCCCCGGGAGTTTGATTTTATCGGCTTAGAATATGTGTTTACAGAAAAAGAGGCACATGCTTTTAAACAAGGTTACGAAACCATTATGCCCCTTCCTCATCTTGCAGAATGTAGACATATTTGTACCGGTTATTATCTGTTCAGGGCAGTGTGGAGTTAAAAAAGTGGCTTAGTCATCCATCCTATTTTTAAATACGAATGAGAGGGGTTATGAAATGAATATTGAACAAAAGAAATCTTTAATAGCAAACGAAATTCAGCAAATGAAAGATTTAGCTCATATTTGTGGGCAACACGATCAAATTGATTACTCATCAGATTTACATATAAACTTTTTAACTGCTCGCAATAATGAAGAGGTATATGATTTCCTATTTTATGATAATACTCAATTAATCGGTGCATTAAGTATGTATGATTTTGAAAGACCGACAAAACTGGAGTTAATAGGGTTTGTTCATCCGAACTATAGGAAACAACATATAGGCACTACTCTTTTACAAACCGCAATGAAAGAAATACGAATAAGAGCGGCAGATGAAGCTCTTCTTATTATGAATGGGGATTCTGCTTCTGGGAAAGAATTTGCAAGACATATGAAGTTACCTTATTTATATAGTGAATATAGTATGGAGTTCAAAGCTAAAGAAGTTCAAAAAACAACAAAGAATTCTATACAGCTTACTCTTGCATCTTCAGGGTCACTTCTTGATCTTATTGAAATTTCCAGTAAAGCTTTTGGAGATTCAGCAAAAAATACCGCTACATGGTTACAAAAAATGATGAATTCCCCTTCCTATCAAGTTTACTGTGCTCTTATCGACGAAAAAGTGATAGGAACGATTACAGTTTCTGAGCAAGAACAATCTACTACACTATCAGGATTCGCCGTTCATCCTTCTTATCAAGGTAAAGGATACGGAAAAGATATTCTTAGTTATATGGTACATACCCTTATTACAAAAGGAATTTCAACAATTGAATTAGACGTCGAAACGAAAAATAACCACGCTTTAAAACTATATACACAATGTGGTTTTGAAATGAAAAAGAAGCATGACTATTATAATGTAATGAATCTTGAGGTGAATACATATGTGTAAAAAACTAATTTATTCTGATTATGATATTTTCGCATCCATTTATAATAAACATTGGGGGCATTATGCTGAACACTCCTATCTACTTTTGGAAAAACTCGTTTTACAATATGCACCACCACATTCTCATATTTTAGATCTTTGCTGCGGGACTGGTCACCTTACTAAGAAATTAATTGATAATACTTTTTTAGTAACTGGTATAGATGGTTCTGCTCAAATGATTGAATACGCACGTCAAAACGCGCCAGACGCAACCTTTATCGTCGATGATGCTCGTTATTTCACTATGTTATCTCTACTGGCGATAGCTTAAACCATATTTTAAAATTAGATGAATTAAAAAATGTTTTTCATAATGTTTACTCCGTATTACATAGCGAAGGTACATTCGTATTTGATATGAATATGGAGAAATGTTTTCTTGAAAATTGGATTGCTTCATTTCATATTTCAGCGGAAGAATATGTATGTACAATTGATTCTACATATGATAAAGAAAATAAAAAAGCAGAAATGAACTTTATACTATTTCAACATAACATAGATAATAATTGGAAAAGAAGTGACTTTTCTTTTGAGGAAGCTTGTTATTCCAATGAAGAAATAATTTCTTCATTGGAATCTGTAGGTTTTAAGAACATTCAATTACACGGTACAAACAGAACATTTTTCATTTGTCAAAAATAAAAAAACTGAATCATAACGATTCAGTTCTTTCTTAGTATATTTACGACAGCAGCCGTTTCATTATTTTCTTTATACACTCGCGGGATTCTTCTGTCTAACATACAAGTAACTTCATAGTTAATTGTACCTAACATATCCGCTACTTCTTCTACCGCAATTTCTTCTTCACCTTGTTTACCGTAGAATACTACTTCATCCCCAACTTGTACTGGCATTGCTTTTGAAACGTCTAACATAAGTTGATCCATACAAACACGGCCAATAACAGGTACTCGAACTCCATTTATTAATGCATGCCCTTTATTAGATAACTGACGATTATATCCATCAGCATAGCCAATCGGTACAGTTGCAATCCATTCTTCACCAGTCGTTACATACGTATTCCCATAACTTACACCGCGATTCTTCTTCGCATGTTTAATATGAGCTACTTTTGATTTTAATGACAACGCAGGCTGTAAAGAAACGACTGCATGATCTACCTCTTTTGAAGGATACATTCCATATATTCCAATACCTACACGAACCATATTTTGAAATGTATTGCTAAGCTCCATTGAACCTGCACTATTTGAACTATGAATATATGGAATATGAATTCCTAATTCTTTTGCTGCATTGACAGCTTTCTCAAATAAACTTGTTTGCATATTCGTATATGATTTATCAATTTCATCTGCCGTAGAGTAATGTGTAAACATTCCTACTACCTCTACATACTCCATACGGTTTAATTCTTCTAAAAATGGTTTAACCTCTTCTTCTTGTAAACCGATACGACTCATTCCTGTATCAATTTTCACTTGAATTTGCGCTTTCTTTTGAAGACGGTTTGCGATTTCATTTATACCTTGTAAATCTTCACTTCTATAAACAGTCATCATAACGTCATATTGAATTGCCTCTTCCGCAGCTGCTACTGATGTATAACCTAAAATTAAAATCGGCACGTTAATTCCTGCTTCTCTTAACTCTATCGCTTCATCTACAAATGCAACTGCAAGCTGATCTATTCCTACTTCACTAGCAGCTTTCGCAACTTCAACCGCCCCGTGACCATACCCATTTGCTTTTACAGCAGCCATCATTGCAATATTTTCATCATTCACACGCTTTTTAAATTCTTTTACATTATGTTTTACTGCATTTAAGTCAACTTCAATAATTGTATCTCTTCCATATTTCAAACTCATTGGTCTAACTCCTAACTCAATAATTGCATTCCATTCTATTTCACGTTTCATATGACCTTTTACAATATAATACTTTTCAATATGCTAGTCAAACTACTAGAATTTTCGGAATTTTGAGTATGATATAATACCCTTAAGAAACTATTATATACGGAGAAGAGGAGAATTACAATGTTTGTACAATCTGCATTGCATCAACTACAAGTTGCTGTTGATACTTCTATTCAAATGCTTAACCAATATAATGAAGATAGTTTAAAAATACAACCAATTCACTCGAAGCGAGCTTTATTTGAAATGTGTGCACACCTTTCTCTGATTTGCCATGCGGATTTACTCATTTTAAATGGTAGTACTGAAAAACAACTACACACTTTCTATAAAGAACAAACACCCGAAACAATTACGCAAATGCAAAAAACGATGCTACAGGGCTACGATGTACTTTCTAAAACTTTTTTATCCTATTCCAATGAAGAATTAGCGGAAATGAAGACTGCTTATTGGGGTATTTCTTATTCCCGCTTTGAATGGTTACTTGAAATTGTTGCCCACTTTTATCATCATCGTGGGCAAATTCATATTTTATTGTGCGAGCACATTAAAGATCCTAACATACCTTTATTCCAATAAAGGTATGTTAGACGACATGAAAATTCTCTAAAGCAAATAAAATACCACCTTCACTCGCCTTCTTTGTAACGAAATCAGCTTTTGTTTTTAGTACTTCTCCGCCATTCCCCATCGCAATTCCTAATCCTACATATTGCAACATCTCAATATCGTTTCCACCGTCACCAAAAGCAATTGCTTCTGATTTACAAATGTTTAAGTGATCCAATACTTTTTGAATTGCGGTGAGCTTCGATACTTTATTATCTTCCAATACATTTATGACATAACCATGAAAACGGTCGAATGTAAGCATTGGGTATTTTTCAATAAATTTTTGAGATTCTATTTCATCCGCATACAAACATAAACAATAGATCTCTTCAGACAAATCCTTGCTTTTTTCAGGGTACTCCCCTAAATTTAACGTCTCGCTAAGTGCTTGCATTACACGCTCATTATCTGAGGCTATTCCGTTCATTGTAAAACCCTCAGTAAAATAAGAAACGCCGTGACCATGTAATTCTGCAAACTCTGAGATATCATGAACGATTTCACTTGAAAGTACCGATTTATGTAGAACTGTTTCCCTACACTTAATATGTGCACCATTTGCAGAAATAATTGTATGTATGCCCAGCTCTTTAAATTGTGAACATAAGCTATATGGTCTCCCTGTTGTAACAACTACGTGAATTCCTTTATCTATTAATCTTTGTATCGCTTCTTTTGTACTTTCGTGCATACTTCTATCAATCTCACTTAAAAGCGTACCGTCAACATCAAAAAACACTACTTTGTACACGGGTCTTTACATCCCGTCCAAATGATTCGTATCATTAATGAAATGTACCGTTTTTTGTTCGCCATCAATTTCAATTAAGCTTATTCCCGTATCTCCCATTTTAAAATAATAGTCCATTGAAATGGGCATTTTGAAAAACGCACGTAATAGACTATTTATTACACCACCGTGTGCAACGATTGCTATCCGTTCATACGTATTCTCTGTCACGATTTTAGAAAAGATTCCTTCTATTCTCATTCTAAATTCAATAAATGATTCCCCATTTTCAAAACGGTCATGAAGAAACTTTGGCTCTGGATATTTCTTTGCTTCTTCAAAAGATAAGCCTGCTTGCACTCCGTTATTAAACTCCATTAATTCCTCTTCTAGTTGAATTGGGCATCCAATTCCTTCAGCTAACGTTTCACCAGTTTCACGAGCACGCTTTAATGTACTTGCCCAAATGAAATCTGGTGGAAAATCTGCTTTCACTTTCTGTACAAGCCTTTGCACTTGCTGTCTTCCTTTTTCTGTTAATTCAAAGTCAGCTCGCCCTTCATGTACGTTTAAGATATCAGCTTCTGATTCTCCGTGGCGTATTAGCAGTATTTGCATTTTTTCTCCACTCCCTCGTTTAATATCCACAAAATCCCATTATATCATACTCTGAATTTTCTATTACAAAAATATATTACTGTACAGTTGTTCAACCCGTTTTAATAAACGAGTTATTCCACTTAACAATTACAAGCACTCTAAACTTATAATTCTTTTAAAAGTGAAAAGAAAATCCATCTTCATAGTAGCAAAGAGGCTAATATTTTTTATCTAGATAAAAACAAAAAGAGAAACGGCATTCCATTTCTCTTTTTCACTCTTATTGTTCTTTTTGTGTATCTGAAGAAGGCAATTTCTTCGCTTGTTTTTCTTTAAAGATTTCTCCAATGGCCCCGAGAGTACCAAGCGTCTCAATTGCATTAGATGGAATAAAGACTTTATTTGCTGGCCCTTTTGCAACCTCAATCAATGATTCAAATGATTTATAAGCAAGTACGCGTTCATCTAAATCTGCTGCACGAAGTAATTCAATTCGATTTTGTTCTGCTTTTGCAATTTCCTCAATCGCTCTTGCTTCCCCTTGCGCTTCTAATTCTTTTGCTTCTTTTATACCTTCAGCTTCTCGAATACGTGCTTCTTTATCACCTTCAGCCATTAAGATTTTACTTTGCTTTTCCCCTTCAGCACGAAGAACTTTATCTTGTTTTGCAGCTTCAGCTTCTAAAATGATTGCACGTTTATTACGCTCTGCTTTCATTTGTTTTTCCATTGATGCTTGCACATCTTTCGGCGGATTAATATCAACAACTTCAACACGTTCAATACGAACGCCCCATTTTTCTGTTGCTTCATCAAGTGCTAAGCGAATTTCTGTTGAAATTTTTTCACGACCTGATAACGTTTCATCCAGTTCCATATTACCAATGATTTGACGCATCGTTGCAGAAGTAATGTTACGAACACCATATTCATAGTTTGAAATACCATATGTCGCAAGTTCCGGTTCCACAATTTGATAGAAAATAATTGTATCAATCTCTACTTGTACATTATCTTTCGTAATTACCTTTTGGGGTGGTACATTCGTTTGTTGAATACGTAAGTCATGATATACACGAACTCGATCTACAATCGGGATTAATAAATTTAATCCTGGCTGCATAACACGTTGAAACTTACCAAATCTTTCAACGACTCCAACTTTTTGCTGTGGAATAATTTTAATTGTTAACGCGATAAATGTAACAACAATTAGTGCTAAAATAATCGTTAATGTTAATGCTACTGCCATATTTATTCACTCTCCTTTTTAACTTGTAATATAGTACTATTCCTCTTTATAACAATAACTTTTTCTCCAACATCAATTGGATCATCTGCAATAGCTGTCCAAGTATCTCCATCCACCTTCACAATACCATTCGCTTCATTTGTAATCGCTTGCATAACAATACCTTTTTTACCGACAAGCAAATCTACTGTATCAGTAAAACCTTTTGCTTCTCGAAAGTTTTTTGAAATTCTTTTCGTAAAGAAAGTCAATGTTAAACTTACAATCGCACCAGCAACAACTTGTAACAGTAGTGCTTCAGGGGCAAACAAAGCAATTAGACCTCCGACAACAGCTCCAATTCCAAGCCAAAGCATATAAAACGTAATCGACAACAGTTCCGCAATAAATAAAATACCAGCTATTATAAACCAAATTACCCAAGCAGCCATATGCAACCCTCGCTTTCTTTCTCATTTTCTATATGTATATGAAGAAAAGAATGGTTTATCCGCCCTTTCTTATACCGGGGCATTTACTACAAGCTATTGTACATATTCACTGTTATAAAAAGCATCAATAAAATACTATATTAATATATTCTTCATTATACATGAAAATCCCTTTCAAAAAGTGACAAAAAATGAAATTCTTCCGGAAATTTATTTTTTAAATTATAATTATTTTAAATACTGAAATATTATTTTTTAGGAAGGTGGTGTGCTTATTGCAAAATCGTTCATTAACTTACTATTTAGGATCAAAAATATGTATTACTCTCGCTGATATCGTATACATCATGATTATTACAACCCATATGTATATCACAACGAAATCAGCTACATTAACTGCTCTATTTCCATTACTCCAAGTTATAACTAATCTTATAGCAAATACATCTGCACCACTTATCATGAATCGTTTTTCATCTTATTCCTTACTTTTTACACTACAATGGACAAAAACTGCTCTCTTATTTTTATTAATGATATTATTCCCACCCCTGTCCACAAACATTGTAGCACTATTCATTTTCATTTTTTCATTTCATTATGTAGTGGCTGGAGCGCTCCATTACTTTACGGTATTCTGCCGCGCCTTACACCACAAGAAAATTTAGTAAAAGTAAATAGTATTTTTTCCTTTTCCACACAAATTGCGCAAGCCGCTGCTTATTCATTTACAAGTGTTATTGTTCTTCTTATCGGCGCCACCTCTACACTCATGATGAATAACATTTTGATGATTTTTGGATGTGTTGCACTACACATTTCATTACGTTCTATACATAATGAACGAGTAATAGAGCCTTCTTCTTCAAAAGGCGCTGCTTTATTGGAAGGTTGGAAACTCTTATTTCAAAATCCATCTCTCCGTACCGTCACATGTATGGACTTAATGGAAACTTTCGCAGGGACGATTTGGATTGGTGCTATTACGATGGCTTATGTAACAACTGTCCTTCATAAAGGAGAAGAATGGTGGGGATATATTAACACAAGTTATTATGCGGGGACGTTAATTGGCGGGATATTAGCGTGAAAAATGAGTACATACATTCAAAACAATTTAATACGCTCCATGGCGATAGGCTCCCTTATGTTTAGTATTCTTACATTTTTATATGGTATGACAAGTAGCGGGTTTATTGCGCTTTTTCTATGCGTTCTAATGGGGCCATGTTATCAAATTAGAGATATTTCTCAAACGACGGTTTTACAATCCAGCGTCGCTCCTTCTTTATTATCCAAAATGTATACAGCACACGGCGCACTTCTTTCAACAGCTTCTGGTCTTTCTATGCTTAGCGTTGGCATTATTACCGACCTGTTCGGTGTTCGTACTATTTATATTCTCGCTTCTATCCTTATATTGTGCTCTGCTTGTTTATCATTTAACTTATTAAAATATGATAAAACAGAGAAAAAAGATATTTCACTTTAATGAATAAAATAAATAGGACAGGAATTCCTGTCCTATTTATTTTATTCATTATAAGTTAGGGATTTTCCGATGCTTTGTCGCTTGTTCAAAAGCATATGCTAGTTTAATCAAGGTCCCCTCAGAAAAAGCAGTGCTTGCAAGAGTAATTCCAAACGGTCTTCCGTTATCCATATATCCCGCAGGTATCGCCATAGACGGATAACCTGCTTTCGCACATATAGTCGAGCCGATATAGGAAGGGAATAGAATCGCATCAAGATCATATTTTTTCAGTGCAAAATCAATACCTTGTTCTTTTGAAAAATATATATCTGCTAATCTTGCATTTAAATATTCTGGATTTCTTAACGTATTAGGAAAATCTTTTCTTCTTTCTAACTTAGTTTGTCCATATTTTAAAGCTCTTTCAGCTATGTTTTCATTAAACGCCATTAACTCTGAAATAGAATGTACTGGCATAGTAGAAGGTAATTTAGAAAGATAGTTATCTAAACTATGCTTTAATTCATAGAGCGATACTCCCCAGCTCCATTCTCTATGAAAAGACGGAATATCAATATTTTCTACTACTGTTGCTCCCTCACTACGCAATACTTCAATCGTTTCCTTAAACAATTTTTCATCATATTCACCAGTTTCATAATAATCTTTTGGTGCATTGCTATATACACCAATCTTTGCTCCATGTAAACCGTTAACATCAAGATATTTTGTATAATCATGTTCTGCTATACCTTCACTTTTATGAGTAGCTACATCCTTCTCGTCTACCCCAGTTAAACTCCCTAGCAAAATAGCAGCGTCTGTAACCGTTCTAGCAAATGGACCAGCTGTATCTTGCGAATACGTGAACGGAATAATGCCTCTACGACTAATTAGACCAACAGTCGGTTTAATACCGACTACAGAACTTTGAACAGCCGGGCTTAAAATAGCAGCATCCGTTTCCGTTCCAACAGATACTACTGTAAAGTTAGCAGCAACTGCAATTGCAGACCCCGTACTAGAGCCACCAACAAACATATCATCCTCGCCCGTCCCATATGGATTGATTGTTTGTCCACCTCTTGCACTATATCCAGCCCACATGTCAAAAGACATTGCATTTGCTAATTCTGTCATATTTGTTTTTCCTATTATTACTGCTCCTGCCTCTCGAAGTTTCGTAACGAGAAATGCATCTTCACTACTTATATTTTGTTCCAGGGCAATCGTACCTGCACTTGTATGCATAGAGTCATTCGTTTCAATATTGTCCTTAAGTAAAACAGGTATACCATGTAATGGTCCCCGTCCACCTTTTGTCTTTCTTTCATAATCTAGCGCTTCTGCAATAAAAATAGCGTCAGGATTGATTTCTAAAATAGAATTGATTTTTGGCCCTTCTTGATCATATTTCGCGATTCTATGAAGATAATACATAACTAATTCTTTTGAAGTTAATTGCCCAGCTTCCATCGCTACTTGTATATCATGAATTGTTAATTCTTTTTGTAATCGAGCATTGAACTGAATCTCCATCTTCATTCTCCTTCTTTAAAAGCTTTTATTGATAACGTGTATCTATTACTTTTTCATTTTCTCCGCTCCTCGCATATACAACTACAATCCCTTTCAAAGAATTCAACTTACCAATGTAAAAACCTTTTATTTCCTGAAAAATAAAAAAGTCTGAAACGATTAAATTTCCGCTTCAGACTCTTTTATTACTTTACATATACCTCATCTAACAAATGTAAAAACTCACCTTGTTTCCCAGCTAGTGCAGGGCATTTTGCAATATCAATCCATTCGTAGCAAAATACTAACCCTTGATCTTCCTCACCGGCACTTACAATATGTTCCCAATCATCTTTTACATCTGTTAGTAAAGTTACGTGGAAAAAATGCCGCTTTTGATATTCCTTTTTCTCTTTCACAAGTATGATGTAATCGGCTAGGAATCTTTCTATGCATAAATGACGTAATCCAGACTCTTCCTGTACTTCACGTAAAATTGCTGCTTCTAACGTTTCCCCTTCGTCAACTGTTCCCCCTGGTACTTGTATACCAGCTTCAGGTATATCACGATGTTTAAAAACAAGCAGTTGCATAACTCCTTCTTTTTCTCTTGTCACATATGCGTGTACTTTTTTCTTATATAACACCGTCATAATCCTTCTCTCCCCTCAATTGCTCACTGCGTTACTTCTTCAAGCGTCAGTTGATTTTCATATAAATATGTAGCTTGTGGGTTACCCACATACCTTACGTGCCATGGTTCATATCGATAGCCCGTAAGCGATTCTTTCTCTTTTGTATATCGAATTACAAACCCAAATTTATGGGCATTTTCAGACAGCCACTGCCCTTCTTTCGTTTCACCAAAAATTGTCTCTAGCTGAAACTTAGCAGCTTGAGATGTAATATCCATAGCAAGCCCTGTTTGATGTTCACTCGTACCAGGAACCGCACTCGACATCGCTGTTTTTACTGCTCCATCTTGCTTTTTATACATCGTATTTAATGCTTTTTGTCGATCGAAAGATCTAAATCCCGATACTGCAAATAAGAAAATATGCTCCTTATCAGCTTGCTGAAACATTTCCTCTAGCGCCCCTGCTGCTTCTTTCCTCATTTTTTTCTTTTCTTGATCACCTTCACTTGAGTAGCGCACTTTCGGAATAACTAAATCTGGCGGTCTGTATCCATCTGGTAAACGTCTACTTTTATTCACAAGCACAAGCATCGAATTCGGATTACTAATTACCGCAATATCACCATCCATATTGGCAATCGTTTCTTTCGCTTTCGGAAATATGTTATTCACATTTACCTCGCGCGCCTGCTTATCCTTATACATTTTATAATTGATTCCTGCTACTCCAACAATGAGTATCATCGCTACGATACCAAGTAGTATCCATCTTTTTTTCATATAACGACCTCTTATTTTAATAATTTGGCCATTTCATACTCATCGATGTTCTCTCCACCGATAATAAGAGCTGCTCTTTTGACACCTTCTTTCTCAAATCCAACTTTTTTATATAGTGCCTGAGCTCTTGTATTGTGGGCCATTACCGTTAATTCTAAACGCCATACATCATGTAATCTTGCCCACTTCTCAGCCTCTTTAAACAATCTCGTCCCAATACCTCGCCCGCTATACTCTTGCAAAATACCAATTACAATACTTGCTACATGTCTCTTTCTTTGAATATGATTTCCATTCACTAAAATAAACCCTACTATACTTCCTTCTTCAACTGCTACGAATATTGTTGCATATTCATTTTCTATAAAGCGATGAATCATTTGTTCTTGTTGCTCGGCTGTAAATTTTCTTTCGCCTGGTTCATATAGCATAAATTTCGTTTCTTCATCTAATTGCTTACTTAATTGCAAAAATGGTGCTGCATCTTCTATTTTGATCTCCCTAATCACTTCTATCACCCTACCCGTTTTATAATAAAAAGTTTTCCTTGTAAAAAGATTTTCTCTACTTTCCCGAAAATCCCTTTGTAAATCTCCCAGTATAATTTGACAAATTTCGATATTACTATAACAACGACAAATTATGTCTATTCTGTGACGTCTCATCATGACAAAAAACGCAAGCTTTACACTCACGTTTTTTCAGACTCTCCCACAAATTTATGTTTCATTTTATCCATTCACCTTTTCTGCCTGCCAGAAATATTCACCAAATGCTTTAGCAAGGGCATCAATCGATCGATTTAGTTCTTCCTCCGTATTATCTACGCCACCAACTTCAATTAATATCGCTTGTCCTGATAAGTCTTGATTGTAGACACCATTTCCTGTTTGGAATCCTTTTTGAATGACACCACGACTCACTCCTGGATATTTCTTATTAATTTCCTCATGAAGAGCTGTTGCTAATTGTAAGTTCTTTTCATAATTTTTATTGCCTTTCCCTATTACGAAAGCAAGCTTTGCATATGATTTATCTCCAATTGCTTTTGTCGTGACATTTTTCCGAGCACTATCACGATGCAAGTCAAAGAAGTACTGCAGTTCTTTATTGCCTGTCATTGCTTCTTGTACAATTTCCCGTGACACTTTGTAAGAACTATTACTATTTAACCCTTTACTAATCAACTTTTGGCCGACATCAGTCTTGTCGTTAGTAGCTCCTATCCCTTCACTTTCTAATTGTTCACGAAATCGATCGCCCACTATTGAAATATTAGTGACGGAACTTGTTGCTTTATTCGGATTTGGATCGTTTGCTAAATTTAGTAACGGCAAATAAGATTCCCAACTATGCGAATGATAAATAA
The DNA here is from genome assembly GCF_002209985.1 of Bacillus sp. K2I17. NCBI lineage: Bacteria > Bacillati > Bacillota > Bacilli > Caryophanales > Bacillaceae > Bacillus > Bacillus sp. K2I17. Next base: position 81,661 of record NZ_NJGF01000011.1, on the reverse strand, counting down.
GCGCAACTTGTCTTTTTCCTGTTGTTTGAGCCGGTTGCTTTTTCTCTTTGTTCGTATTCGGCTTTTGAGCCTGTCCACCTTCACCAGTTCGTTCTTTTACCACTTCTTCAAGCGGAACGCTCGACTCTATCGGTAAGTTAGAGTAATTTGTCCCTTCACCCGCAATAACAATTTCTGTATCGTACTTTCCAAAACCAGGTAGCTCTTTTCCGACAAAACTGCGTACATCATTAAAACGAATATTCGTAGCCATAGAAAAGAGAAACGAAGAAATTGAAAAATCTTGATTTAAATTTCGATACTCCTGTGTAAAATAATGATTCTCTTTCCCAAGAACGTACATGTAACCATTCATCGATAACTCATTTAACCAATTATATAAATACGTTGACTTTGTCTCTTTCATAGAGGTTACCATCATACTAATAAGAAAAAAAGTCGCTAGTACTGTAGTAATAATAAATAAAACTAACTTACGTACACTTGTGAACTTCACATAAAAAAAGCCTCGATTCATACTATCACCCTCTCTATTTCAAGTTATGTACAAGCTCTAGAGAATAGACCGTCTAAATTCCGGCTATATTGTTAATGAGGTGAAATGAATTGAAGCTACTAATAGGAACATTACCCATTGTACTATCATTTATTTTTTATTGGCTTGCTAAGCATCCTACAATCCGTGTTGCTTTACATATTTCAGCGTACTTAGCACTTTATGTACTCGGTACAATTATTTCTATTAATATATATGATGTTTTAATACAAGATTTAGTTTTCATGACAAGCATTCATGGAATTTTACTAAATCCATTTTTTCTTATATCAGGAGGATATATAGGGATATACACCTTGCACTTAATCTTGTCTTACGTTATTACGAAAATAAAAAATGGAGCGTAATAAAATGCAACCACCATTCATCTGTCATACATGCAAAAAAAGAATTGTGCGAAAGAAAGATCTTATTATTGCCACATCGTACTTCCGCTTTTATTTATTTCACAGTGATTGCTTTAAACGACAGCAAGTGTTCATCTCACGATTTATCCCTGTAAATACGCTTTTTAATTTCTTTCTTATTATATACGGACTTATTTTTGGCAGCATGCTTATGATTACAGAACCATCTATTATTTGGGTGATTTTCTTATTTCCCATTTTATATCGGTTTCTTTCCTATTATTATGTTGAACGTTTTTTCTCTACATAACGTGCAGACTGTCCTCTAGGAATACTTAGACATTCCCACTCATTTTCTTTTAACATCTTCCCAATGTAAATAATCTGTCCAATATGCAAAGCATAATGAGAAATTTGTCTTTCAATTGCTTGCATGACAGTATGTGCTTCACTGCGAATATATACCGTCTGTAATAAATCTTCTGGCGTTAGCACATGCATCGTTTTCAAAACATATTCCCATCCTTCATTCCATGCTGCGAGAACCTCTTCCTTAGAATGATAACCATCTTCAAATTCAGCGTCTCGGTTACGATTTATTTTTTCACCATCAGATGTTAAAAAATCCGTCCATCTAGAACGCATATTACCTTGCAGATGCTTTATAATAACCGCTATACTATTTGTTGCTTCATGAGAAGACCATTCAATCTGTTCATATGATAATTGAGAAAGCACCCGTTCCCCTTGTTTCTTTGTTGCTTCAAAATTCGAAATGGCACATTGTAAATATTCTCGTCCAATATCCATGTTCCCCCGCCTTTACACTAACTAATTTTCGTTCCATTTGGTAATTCCATATTGGGCTGAAGTAATACGACATCACCGGCTTCAGGTACTCCCCCTAAAACAAGCACTTCTGATTTAAATCCAGCTACACGTTTTGGCGGAAAATTTACAACAGCAACGATTTGCTGACCGATTAAATCTTCTGGGGTATATCTCTTCGTAATTTGAGCACTTGACTGCTTAATTCCAAGCTCTCCAAAATCAATTTCTAGTTTAATCGCTGGAACTCTTGCTTCTTTAAATTCCTCTGCATGTGTTACAGTTCCAATTCGTAAATCCAAAGCTAAAAAATCTTCAAAATTAGCCATTTTATCATTCCTCCCATTTATTACTTAGACAAAACAATAAAATCCCCTTTAAAAAAAGAAAGGCGCCTAAGCACCTTTCTTTTGTAGTTCACTTGATTCATTTGATTTATAGAAGAAGAAACCAAGAATCCCGCCAATACATGATGGGATTAACCATCCTATTCCTTCATTATATAATGGTAACATTTGTAGTACGTTAGAAATCGCGTCAATTTTAATGTTCGCACTTTCTAAACCGTTAAAGAAACTAATTAACAATGCGCCTAGAATAGCTCCAATATAAATGGTATTACGCTTCCCAATCCATTTATGGAAGTAAGAAAGTACGATTAATACGATTGCAACTGGATAAATGATCATTAACACTGGTAAAGTAACTGTGATTAATTGTGTTAAACCTAGGTTAGATACAATTAAACTAAACACACATACCATCGTTACAATCGCTTTATGCGAAAGTTTAGGGAATAAGTTTGTAAAGAAGCCAGCACAAGCTGATGTTAATCCAACAGAAGTTGTTAAACAAGCGAGTATAATAACGAGCCCTAATAAAATTTTACCACTTGTTCCATATAACTCATTTACAACATTCGTTAAAATAAGTCCACCATTCTCTGATACACCAAGTGATGTACTTGTTGAACCAAGATAAGCAAGTGATAAATAAATTAACGTTAAACCAAGTACTGCAATAATACCTGATACTACTGTTATTTTTGCAACTTGACTACTTTCTTTTATTCCTTTAGAACGGATAACTTGTACAACGACAATTCCAAATACAAGCGCACTAATTGCATCCATCGTTAAATATCCTTGTATAAATCCACCAAAGAAAGCATTTTCTTTGTATGCTGCTAGCGGCGCAGCTGGTTCTCCAATTGGATCAATAATTGCCTTTCCAACAATAACAGCAACAATCAATACTAACAATGGTGTAAGAAATTTTCCGAACCAATCCACTAATTTAGATGGATTTAATGATAAATACCAAGTTATTCCGAAGAAAACTATCGTGAAAAGAAATAGCATGTACCATTCGGAAACCAATGCCTCTGATAAAAATGGCTTCATACCCATTTCAAATGAAACGGCTCCAGTACGCGGAATCGCGAAAAATGGTCCAATTGCTAAATAACTAATCAATGGGAAAATAAACGCGAATATTGGGTGAACTCTAGAAGATAGCGCTTTCAAGTCCCCCTCTACAAACGCGACAGCTGTTACAGCTAATAGGGGTAATCCGACTCCCGTCACAAGGAATCCAATTGTAGCAATCCAAACATTCTCTCCAGCTTGTTGCCCTAAAACTGGTGGGAAAATTAAATTTCCTGCTCCTAAAAATAGTGCAAATAACATTAAACCGATTGCTACCGTATCACCTGGCCTTAAACGTCCCTTCATACTTTTCATTTGCATAGCACTTTTTCATTGTTTATCTCTATTTTCACAATATGCTATGCATCCTCCTCTCTGCTCAAGCTGATAAAATATGCCCCTTACAAAGCAGTGTCTTTCTCCATAATTTCTCCATTCCCCTTATTTTTACTCTAATTATTAATTTTTGATTTTTTTGAATATTTAACTCATTAGAGTGTTATTGCGTGGAGTATAGTTGTCAGACCTCTTTGTTTTTATCACACATATAGTAACATATTTAGTTGAAAAATAAAAACATATTTTCAAATTGATTTTTTTGAAAATCAAAATTATCTACATTTTTTATTCTTTTACACAAATATTGTTACAATCTCGACTTTTATCCTATCATTATTTTTAAATAACTTTATTCAAGTAACATAACAAAAACCATCCAACATAATTAGATGGCTTTTGCATGTTACTCTATCGTTTCAACTTCGCGTGGATTTTTCATCTCTTCCACATACACAACTCTAAATCCGTGATCTTCTAAATCTTTCAGTAACGTCTCTAATTCACCGTCGTTAAACTCTTCTCCTAATGTAAACATAATTCTCCGAACTAATAAGGCATCATTATCAAAAGTCATTAAACTTTGGATACCTGTATATTTCTTTAATACTGTCGATAATTTTTGAATGGCCCCATTATAATCTTGTGTCCCAATCATGACAGAATATTTACTAGAATGAACGCCCCAAGCATCTTCTAATAACTCGAAAACCTTTTTATGCGTTAAAATTCCAAGAAAGACTCCATTTTCATCAACTACTGATAAATAAGGTAATTTTTTTATTGTAAAAAATACTTTAAAGAACGAAGAATCTTCTCTAACATAACCTTCTTTATCGTTTAATAATTGTACTACACTCTCTTCCAGCGAACCTTTATATTCTAAAATATCTACTTTGTATACATTCCCTAAATATTTCTCTTTTTTTTCATCTAAAACTGGTACACAACGATACCCAGTTTTATTTAAATGCTCCAGTGCTTCCCCTATCGTAATTGAACTTGAGCAAAATAAAACTTCCTTTTTCGGCACATAATTCCCTTTAATCCTCATAAACAGCCTCCTTATGTTAAAATACTTTCTGTGCCATAACTATATTATATTTTCAGAAAAAAATAAATAATTTATTTTACTTTTCTGAAAATTATTTATTTTCTTGTCATAATTTATTCACGTTTCATTCACTTATATCCCCTACAATACTAAATTTCTTTAAGAAAAATATATTGTAACTTACGCCGAAAAAAGCTAAAATAATAATAAGAATTTTCTGAATATTCTAAGAGTAGGTGATTACATGTCTTTATTGCGCTCACATATATGTAAATTTATCGTTGGTGTTCTCATTATATTTATCATTAGTCCTATTCCTGCATTATTCATTACACATAAATACTCATACATAACTGGCTTTATAAGCATTTTTCATAACTTCGCACAACTTTCTTCTATGACAATTCCAAAGATTGATTGGATGCACGAATCTATCTTTTTCTCAGCAAATCAAATGGTTCATACTTCTAATCATTCAACACCGTTATTCCCTTACATATGGGAAATATATTTTTTATCGATTGTTCGTTTTACCTTTACTCTTGCGATTGGATTCTTTATCAGCTTAGGGATCGGCCATTTATTTTTTAAAGCACCTCAATCGGTTAAGAAGTTCACTTATTTATTAAAATGGATACCCTACTCTTTTTGTACTGTATTATTACAATGTTCGGTCTTATTACTACTCCTATACATCGCAAAATTGATAAAGCTTCCTTACTACTCATCTTTTATCATCGTTTGTAGTACTTCCATGATTATCGTTATGCAAGCAATAAAAAAGTGGGTTCCTTTCTTAAGTAACACCAATGAATATGAAATAAAACAATCTTCTTTCCTTGTAGATACATTGTTTTTAGCGCTTACTTCGAATCATAAATCTATTCTAGGTTCCATTATTCTTTCATTCGTTATTATGGAATGCGTTTTTCATGCAAGCGGACTATTGCAATTTGTCGTTCAATTCGGTGGAAATGCACCTGTTATTGTTACAATTAGCTTATTACTTTTGTATATCCCGTATTGCATACTCTCTTTCCTTCAAACACTATGGACGACAAATCACGTTAAACAACAATCATACGCTTTAACGAGAAGTATTCCAAAACCTTAATTTGAAATAACCCTCTATAATATGAAAGTAGGGGGTTATTCCTTTTGTATAGCGGACAAAATAACAGCAAATTCAAAAACTATTGCAGAAACATACCAATATTTACCCTTTTTCTTTGACTATTCTTTTCGTTTGGATTTATTATAAAAGTATAACATAATCGCAGGAGGTGACATCTTTATTCCAAACTACGGAATAGAGAACACACTTGGACATATTAAATATTTTTCTCATCTTTGTGCTCATCCTTATTTCCGGCTTTTTCGTTGCATCAGAATTCGCTGTTGTAAAAGTACGAAAAAGTCGCATTGACCAACTTGCAAATGAAGGCAATAAACAAGCTTTAGCTGCAAGAAGTGTCCTATCTAATTTAGATGTTTATTTATCAGCTTGTCAGCTCGGGATTACGATTACTTCTTTAGGGCTTGGTTGGCTTGGTGAACCGACTGTGGAACATTTACTACGACCGCTCTTTGAAAAGATTAATATTACTGGAACAATGGCGAATACTTTATCCTTTATTATTGCTTTTAGTGTTATTACATTTTTCCATGTTGTATTAGGTGAATTAGTTCCAAAGTCTTTCGCCATTCAAAAAGCTGAAGCAATCACACTTAAGTTTGCACGACCACTTATTTTATTTGATAAAATTATGTATCCATTCATTTGGCTACTTAATAGTACGGCAATCTTTTTCACAAAACTACTCGGTTTAGAGCCTGCGAAAGAAAATGAACTTGCCCATTCTGAAGAGGAACTACGACTCATTTTAGGTGAAAGTTTCAAAAGCGGCGAAATAAACCAAACCGAATATAAATATGTAAATAATATTTTTGAATTTGACGACCGGGTCGCGAAAGAAATTATGGTCCCTCGTACAGAAATGATTTGCTTATCTACTGAAAATACGTTAGAAGAGAATATGGATATCGTCGCAACTGAAAAGTATACACGCTATCCGATCATCGAAAAAGATAAAGATGATATTATCGGTATGATCAATACGAAAGAAGTATTTCACGATCAAACGAAAGGCATTCATAAACCACTTGAATCTTACATACATCCAGTACTAACTGTATTTGAAACTGTTCCAATTCGCAAAACATTAGTACATCTACAAAAGAATCGCGTTCAGATGGCAATCATTATGGATGAATATGGTGGTACTGCTGGACTTTTAACAATGGAAGATATTCTTGAAGAAATCATTGGAGAAATTCAAGATGAGTTTGATGCGGATGAATCACCTATGATTGAAAAACGTACGCCGAAGCTTACTGTTTTAGATGGGAAGGTGCTCATTTCTGAAGTAAATGATATGTTTGGCCTGCATATTGATGATAGCGATTTAGATACAATTGGAGGCTGGCTCCTCTCTCAAGCAGTTGATTTAAATATTGAAGCTGGTTATTCCATTGAATTTGCCGGTTTTCAATTTAAAGCACTAGAACTTGATGGACATCAAGTGAAAAAAATTGCGGTACATAAATTAGACACGAAGAAGGAGTTATAAAGTGACAGTATTATTAACAATCTGTATCATTGCCTGTTTCATTGTTTCATTTCTCGCCTTTATTTATCCTATCATTCCAGGCATCCTTGCTGTTTGGGCTGGATATTTCATTTACCATTTTGGTATAAATGGCGGAGAACTAACAACTTCCTTTTGGATTATTCAAGTCATTTTCACACTATTTATTTTCGTGGCTGATTTTATTGCAAATGGATATTTCTTAAAGAAATACGGAAGTTCTAAATGGGGAGAACGTGTCGGTATGATTTCTATCATTGTCGGATCTTTCTTCTTCCCACCATTCGGTTTAATTATCATACCGTTCTTATCGGTATTTATTACAGAACTCATGCATAAAAAAGCGCCAAAAGACGCCTTTCTAGTAGGAGTTGCTACTGTAGTTGGTTTTTTAAGCAGCACAGTAGCGAAAGCTATTCTCCAAATCATTATGATTCTCATATTTGTATGTTATATCATCTTTTAACCATCCCAATTTCGGGATGGTTTTTTTAATATGAAATACCTACTCGGCTATTCTCATATTTGTTTTCACTACACAGATTCCACGTAAATTGCGCTGTATCACCAACTGTTATTTTCGCTCCCCCTTCTGGTAATACATCTTTTTCAGTTCGATACACTCCTGTCACATCACCGTCTATTAAATGCGTCGGACAAACGACCGTCCAACATAAATTACTACTACTAAGTATCTTATATGCAGCTAAATGATCTTCTGCTGCTGTTGTCATTTTCCTTTTTGATTCAGCTGATTGAAAACGATATAAATTTAGATTTGTTCTTGCTTGTAAAATACCTGCTGTTCCTATTGTAATGATTTTATGAACCCCTACTTCTTCCATTTTCTTTATAATATGTGGCATACTCTTCGCCAATGTCCCATTTTGATCCGTTCCAAGTGCACTAATTACTATATCGCTTCCTTCTATCGCTTTCTTTATATCATTTTCATTTAGTACATTACCTTCTATTACTCGTAACCTTTCATGTTGTATTTCTATTCTATTTAAATCACGTGCTAATGCAGTTACTTCAGCTGCATCCTTTAATGCTAATTTTATTATATTTGAACCTACTCGACCTGTTGCTCCTAATATACATACTTTCATTTGTTTTCCCCCTATTTCATTCTCCCTCTATTTTTCAATAATCTCAATCAATTTACAACAAAAAAGCTTCCTCATATATAAGAGGAAGCTCTATTATTATTTTACCCCGCTTTAACGGGCAGTAAGACCCCACCTCAAAATTCAGTAAAAACAAAGAAGTTAGATGGGGATCAACTGCCCGTTAAAGCCCGATTGGTTCAACTAATAATCAGTGGGGGATGCCCCACTGATTAAAGTTTCACTTTATTTCTTTTCTTTAGAATCTGTAGACTTCTCAGTTCCACTTGTTTCTTTATCCTTTTTGTCCTCTTGTTGTGTTGTTGTATCGTCTTCTTTCTTCTTGTCCTCACCTTTACTACAACCTACCATTAATAAAGAACTTGCAAGTGCCATAGCAGTTAATGATTTAACCCATTTGTTCATTTGCGTTTCCTCCTTTAGATAGAATATGTACAACCCCCATATTACTCTCTATTTTTAAAGGAAAGATTGAAAAATAGTAAATAAACGGTAAATATTTGTAAATTTTCTAATAATAGATATGTACACCTAGTCTTTTTTCTCCATGAAAAGTAAAAAACTAAGGCGCCTATCTTTCCGCCTTAGTTTCTTATGCAAACTTCTCATTTTCATATACATGTTTAATCTTATACTCTTTCTTCACAACATATTGCCATACACTATAGGCATAACGATTCATTTTCAGGAAGCAATTTTCTAAGAACGAGCGGAATTCTGGATTCGCAACTTCAACTGCCACTTGAGCGAACTTTAGTGCTAACCGTTTTAAATGCGAAATATAACAAGTTGCAATATGGATATCCCCTGTATATTTACTATCAGTTTCCTTTTCCATTTCATGAAAATGAGATGAAATTGGTTCACAAGTTATATGCTGTACATTCTCTCCTTCTTGAAAATTCACTTGTTCATTATACGCTTGCAACATATATGGTAAATGATGCTGTAATAGCTCTTTTAATTCTTCGTCTCTTACCTCTCCTGTATACTCCCCAACCTTATAAATAAGCATATAACTATACCTCATTAATTCTTTCATACAATCCATGAAAATACCTCCCTTCTCTTTTGTCTATATGTTATAAATATGATGCTATAACATTTGCTATTCTTGCTAAAAACCAATCCCACTTACTAATTTTCTCAAAGTCTTCTTCTGAAAATCTTTTTGATTTATGAAAGTCTTCTTTTAATCGGTTCCATACGTCAGCAACAACTGTTGTATCATATATGATACAGTTAGATTCACAATTTAAATAAAAACTTCTATTATCAAAATTCGCTGTACCTATATCAACAATTTCTCCATCAATGATTGTTACTTTCCCGTGAAAAAAACCATTCCGATATTGATAGATCTCCGCTCCAGCATGGTTCATCTCTCTCAAATACGGATAGGCAGCTTGTTTTAACAATACTGCGTCGCTTTTAAATGGTACGAGAATTTTCACATTGACACCTCGGTTTAATGCACCTTTTAACTCTTTCATCATTTCTTTACTTGGTACAAAATATGGCGTAGCAATAATTAAAGACTTTTTAGCCTGCTTTAAAAGCGCTCCATATTTTTCCCATAACCCTTTTCCATCTGAAAATAAATATTGATATTTTACATGCCCAATTGCAGGTAGACTTTTATGTATAGGCATTTTTTCTCCCGTATCTTCTTTCCAGTCAGCAGCAAACTTTCTTTCCATATCCGTGGCACCATTCCCCTTAACTCGTACATGATAATCACGCCACGGGCCAAATTTCGGATCTTGTCCAAGGTACTCCTTTCCAATGTTAAAGCCGCCGATATATGATACTTTTCCGTCAATCGTAACAATGCGTCTATGGTTTCGTTGATGCAACGAATAGAATAAATGTTTCAATTTAGGTTTTTTACTAAACGTAAACTGGACACCTTTGCTTTTTAGTTGACGAATTATCTTTTTCTTCAGCTTATATCCACCTATTCGATCAACTGACAATTTTACTTCTACTCCACTCGATGCCTTTTTCTCGAGTAACTGCAAAAACTCTTTGCTTATTTCATCTTTACCTACAATATAAAAATGGATATATATGTACTTTTCTGCATTACGTATATCCTCAAATAATTTCGTATATAACTCTTCACCGTTCGTATATAGTTGAAATTCACCTAATCGAACTTGCCCTAATTCATATTCACTAGCCATTTTTTTCCCCATTTCCACATCGATGTTCATCCAAATGAATATACCTATTAAACAAAGGATTACAACGAAAAAGTGTTTCATGGATATTTTCCTTCCTCCACTTACCGTTATTTCTATATCTTCCCTTTTTTAATACAATATCATTCAAGAAAATATGTCATTACATGATATATGTCCATATCAAACGATAGCTCATTTGCATATTGTATGTTGTATCTTAAAATAAAAGGAGGAAATAACAATGGGCTTTGCACATGGTAATGGATTCGCGCTATTAGTCGTATTATTTATCCTCTTAATCATCGTCGGTGCTGCTTGCTTCTGCTAAGTAGTTATCGTCATATGATATGTGGATGAAAAAACTATAAAAGCGGACACCTATTTTTAGGTGTCCGCTTTTCATATGAAAAACATTTCCGTTTGTTATTGTACCTTTAACGACTACATATTCAACTCAAAAAGTTAATAATGTAGCTACTTTCTTACTCTCCGCCTTACGTATATGGCGTTGTTCTGCACGTAACACTGCAATGCGATGTAATTCTTTCTCTTCTTCTGTTTCAGGGATAACTCGCGGCACAGGAACCGGATTATTTTCCTTACTAAGCGCAACAAAAGTAACAAATGACGTTGCTGCTATACGTTTCTCACCCGAAATTAAATCTTCTGCTACTACCTTCACAAATACTTCCATAGAAGTTCTACCCGTCCAAATTACAAAAGATTCATAACTAACACAATCTGAAGAGCGAACAGGATGTAAGAAATCTACCCAATCCATAGATGCTGTGACACATTCTTTTCTTGCATGCCTCGTTGCTGAAATAGAAGCAACCATATCCATCTCGGCTAATATCTTCCCACCAAATAGCGTATTATGATCGTTTAAATCTGTTGGAAATACTCGGCTCGTTTTAAACACTCTAGACTCATTAGCTGTTTTCCCTTTTACTTCAGTCATTGTTATCACCTCTTTGATTATTTAACCCGCTATTTGCAGACATTAAGACTCCCACCACAAAATTCGGCTGGAGCAAAGAAGTTCGGTAAGAGTTCCATTTCCCATTAACACTAGAACGGTATGAGCTTACTATCACTACACGTTTAATATTAACAACATTCAGAACTCTTAGTCCACAAAAAAGAACCGATGTTATCAATCGGCTCCTCTAAATACATATTGTTCTTTTGGCGGTTCAACCTTATTCCATTTCGTTACTTCTAATACAGGGATATTCGCATGGAATGGCTGATAAAATTCCGTTGATATTTCTCCTTCAACTTGAATCCAATCATCATTTTTCCATTCTACACCTTCTGGTTTTTTCACTAACATACCATATACACCAGAATCCGCTACACAATGTATAATCCCGAAACGGAATAAGAAATATTGTTCTTTTTGAGAAGAGTCATCTTTGAAAACAAACCCTTTAAAAGATAATTTTTTCCCAGTAAACTCGCCAGGATAATTATAAATTGTTTCCATCCCTTTTAGAAAATCTTCATCTTTTAAAGTAATACTATCTTTCGTAACAAACTCTTTTTTCCCCTTTTCCATTACACCACGGTATCCTTCTTTCCCGTAATAAATGCTCGTATCAGGTCTTAGAAATTGCCTTGTCATAAATGGATCTGTACTTTCTGCTTGTGCAACAGGAAAATGAAATCCTTTCGCCTTAACGATATCTGAATCTAACGTTGCAATCGGGAAAAACAGCCCTGAGACAATCGGAAAACAAAACAATGAGTACGAAAATGCTTTTTTCCACCATGTATTCTCATCTTTTGAATGATCATGCCCGCAATGGCTATGATCACAACCACAATTGTGCTGTTCTTTTTCTTTTTGATGTTCTTTTTCTTTTTGATGTTCTTTTTGGAAAACGATAATAATTTGAACGACCGTTAAAAAACCTAAAATAATAGCTGCTGTTTTTGATAAATAGGCATACTTCATATTGATATACTTCGTAATATTACCTGAAATATGAAGCTGCGCAATTAAGATTGTAAAACCTAATAATATATATGCTCGAAACATAACCTACCACCCCATCGCATAAATGAGTAGTGAGCTTGCATAAACAACAAGTGTAACTGTAACTGTAACGACAATTACAAATTTCGTTTTAAATGTCGCAAGCATCATAAACATATTTTTAATATCCACCATCGGTCCATATACGAGGAACGCGACAAGTGATGCTGTTGAAAATGTACTTTGGAATGACGAAGCAATAAACGCATCCGCTTCTGAACAAAGTGATAAAATGTAAGCTAGTCCCATCATAACAGCTGGTGAAGAGAACGGCCCTTGTCCTATAGCAAGAAGTGTTGAAGTTTGTACGAACGTTTGAACTGCCGCTGCAATTAACGCACCTAATACTAAATATTTTCCCATCGAGAAAAATTCCTCAACAGCATGCGTACATACATCCCACATTTTTTTACGTAATGGACGCTTATGATTCACTTCTGGGAAGTGATCATCTCGTAATTGATGTTCTTTAAACATAAATGATAATATAATTCCAACGATAATTGCTACGATAATCGCTACGATAGAACGATACCATACCATGTGCATACTACTTCCAAAGGCAACGTATGTTGCAAATAATACGACCGGATTAATAATTGGCCCAGTTAACATAAATGCAATCCCGGCATATGGTGGAACCCCTTTTCCGATTAACCGTCTTACAATCGGAACGATTCCACATTCACAACCTGGAAACATCATACCTAAAAAAGTAGCCATTAAAACAGACAGAAAACGGTTTTTCGGCATCCATTTTGCTACCATATCCTCTGTCACAAACATTTGAATGAATCCTGAAATAAATACACCAATGAGCACAAAAGGAAGTGCTTCGATCAATATGGAGATAAAGATTGTATTCATTTGCAGGAATGCTTTCGGTAATTGAAACAATTCCATGATGTATTTCCTCCAACTTTTCATTAACAATATGTAATTTTAACCCCATTTTATGAATTGGACAAGGCTTATACGGAATTCACTTCCTTCATATACATTACATTTTATAAGTTATATTCTATTCAAAACTTTCGATTTCATAGCAAAAAAGCTGCTCTAGCGCAGTTATATAACTATGCTAGAGCAGCTTTCTTCTCGTTAAAAGTAACGTTTCTTCCAAAAAACAAATGCTAATGTGAAAGATAGTGTTACACATATTATGAGTACAATTACAAAACCATGTGCTTCCCCTTCAAACGGAACCTTTACGTTCATTCCAAAGAAACTAGAAACCATCGTTGGTAATGATAAAATGATTGTAATAGACGTTAACAGTTTCATAACACTATTTAAATTATTTGATATAACGGAGCTAAAAGTATTCATCATTCCACTTAAAATGTGACTATATATTTCCGCCATTTCAATAGCCTGTTTATTTTCAATTAATACATCTTCTAATAAATCTTGATCGTCTTCATACATTTTTAAAAATGTACTGTTACGCATTAATTTTTGAATTACAATTTTATTCGCCTTTAATGATGTTGTAAAGTAAACTAAACTTTTTTCAAGGCCTAGCAATGTGAAAATCTCTTTATTTTTCATCGACTTATTTAATTGATGCTCTAAATCGATTGTTTTTCTGTTAATTTGCTTTAAGTATCTTAAATAATAAGTAGAAATCGTATATAAGAGCTGAAGTGCAAAGCGTGTCTTTTTAAACGTATAAAATTCTTTAATACGTTGATTAATAAAGCGTTCGAAAATTGGGTTTTCTTCTAAACAAATTGTCACAAAGCAATCTGGCATTACAATCATACCTATTGGAATCGTGTCATAAATCGAATTTCCTTCTTCATCATGTCTAACTGTTGGAATATCCACGATTATTAAGGTATTATTGTCTTCCTTTTCAATACGAGAGCGTTCTTCATCATCTAAAGGGTCTTTAATGAAATCTAAGTCTACATTTAAAGTTTGTACTAGATATTGAATTTCTTCTTCCGTTGGATGAAGTACATTAATCCAGCAACCCTTTTGCATTTCCTCAACCTCTTGTAGTTTTCCGTTTCGGTCTGTTAAATAAATATTTAACATACTATCACCCCGATTCTTTTTACATGTAGGAATCTACCTCTCTTACATAACAGTTTTTGAACCGCCATTCTCAGCATATGAAACATACGTTTAAATTTCAATAGAAAAATTATTTTGAAAACGTTTTTATAAGAAAAATATTCTAAACAAAGAAAAAGACAGAGTGCTCTCTGCCTTAAAAAGCTTATGTTGCCTTTATAACATATTTAGAAAGCATCCACAAGTTAAAGCCAACTGAAATCGTATAACCAGCGTATGTTGAAATAATAAAACTTACATAATCGAAATACGGAAGCAATACGATATTTAAAACTATCTTTACAATAATGCCAATTACTAATCCTAGCACTGTTTTCTGTTGTTGGTTAATTCCTTGTAACATCGCAGCTGTTACTGTAAAAAGCGAAAATAGTATACAGGCAGGAGCATAATACTGTAAAATAACTCTCCCCATCTCCGGATCATTTCCGGCACCAAATAAAAGAGTATATACTGGTTTTGCTAACAACATCATTCCAATCGCCGCTGGTACCGTAATACCTACTACTAATACATTCGTTCTCGTAAAATGTTTGTACAGTAACTTCACATTCCCTGCTGTATAGGCTTTTGTCATCTCAGGTACGAGAGACATACTAAAAGCAGTCGCAACGGAAACTGGGATGAGTACAACCATCTGAACAAGACCAATTATTGCATTTATCTTCTCCGCTTCTCCTTGCATATACCCTATTTGTATAAGTAGTTTATTAATTGTAAATGTATCAATCGTCTGATACAACGGAATTGCTAAACCAACCACAACAAACGGTATTGAATATGTAAAGAGCTCCTTATACAGTGAGAAGAAAGATTTCGTTGTTTGCGGAATACTCGCCATTTCTTTTTTCTTTAAGTGCTTTCTCCTTCTTATGTAATACGCACTTAAAACAGTTAATCCACCTATCGCTCCCATAAAGGCACCGAACGTTGAAATACCAACTGCTAGCGAGATAGAAGCTTTTAAAATATATAAAACGACAAAGCTTCCTATTAAAATGGTTAAGACCCGAAAAAACTGCTCAACAACTACACTTAAAGCAGAAGGCCCCATCGATTGAAACCCTTGAAAGAATCCCCTTAATAAACTCATTACCGGTACAAGTATTAACGCAAAACTTACAATTTGGATATTAGTAGTGACCGCTGCTACACTATTCCCTGTTTGATCATTTCCATCGATTACAAGTTTAGCTAAATGTGGAGCTAATATATATAGCGTAAAACATGAGATTACTCCCATTATTAACATAAAAAAGATACCGCTCTTTAGCACTCTCTTAACCGTATGATAATCATTCAGTTGATCATATTTTGATACCATTTTTGAAACGGCAAGTGGTAGTCCCATCGTCGCAATGCTGAGCATAATCGTATAAGGACGATATGCATATGTGTATAAAACGTACCCACTCGTACCAACCATTGCTGTAAATGGTATAACATATATAAATCCTAACATTTTAGATATCATCGTTGCCATCGTTAAAAATATCGTTCCACGTATAAACGGTGACCCTTTCATCACATTCCTCCGCTACGCTTTATTATTACACATTATGGACAACTCCTTTTTTTTAGAACCGAAACAAATAAAAAAGCCAATGAAAAATCATTGACTTTAACGCGCTGCTTTTTTCTTTTTTAAATACTTTAAACCGAAGTATAGAGCAACAAAGAGAACAGCTCCTATAATTATGTAATGTGTGTAATCAGATGCATACTCTTTAATGTGTCGCCAATTTCCACCAAGCTTTTCACCTAAGTATATAAATAGTATTGACCATGGAATAATCGCAACTACTGTATATAGTGTAAATAGTTTTAACGGCATTTTAGCTAATCCTGCTGGAATAGAGATTGCATGACGTACGACTGGGATAAAGCGTGCAGAAAAGATTACTCCTGCTCCGTAACGCTTAAACCAACCTTCTGCTATGTCTAAATGGTGTTTATTAATAAGTAGATATTTCCCATATTTCTCTACAACCGGACGCCCTCCGTAATATCCAAGCCAGTATAAAAAGATTTGGGCTAAAGTACCACCAATAGTTCCGGCGATAACTGCACCAACAAAACTAATTTTACCATCCGCTACTAAAAATCCAGCATACGAAAGTACAATCTCACTCGGGATAATTTCAATCATTAAAGCTAGCGCTACTCCAAAGTAACCTAAGCTTGCAAAAAATTGCAATAACTGATCTATTATGCTTGCTAACATTTTATTTTCTATCTCCTTTTTTCTTCACATACCATCCCATTATTACATAAAGGTTGCATTCTGCCAATATCTTCATTTCAACAATATCATCGGCATAAGCATTATTAATCTATTAATGTTTCTTTTTGAGGTTCTTTCATGTAGGCAAACATTTCTTTAATTTGCTCTTCTGTATTTCTAGCAATCGATAAATTAGGCAATTCATTCTCACCAAAAAACTCCACATCTTCTGTTTCAATACTAATTTTCTTTTCACCACCAACAATCTTACAGCCAATAAAAATTTTATATACATGTGTTGCTGAAGGCGATGGTTGATGTTTTTCTTTATCAAATATAGCGAGTAGCTTAAAATCATCTACTTCATAACCCGTCTCCTCTAAAACTTCTTTTGCTGCTACTTCTGTCGGCGTATAACCGATATCAGCCCATCCACCTGGCAATGCCCATTTCCCATCACTTTTTTCTTTCACAAATAATAGTTTTTCATTTTGAAAAATGACTGCTCTTATATCAACTTTAGGTGTTTGATAGCCTGTCTCACTTGCAAATAACTTCTCTACTATTTCCCAATCTGTCTTTGTATAATGTGACATCATCGAAATGGAAATATCCCGTAATTGTTGGAAACGCTCTATATCATACACATCTTTAGAATACGTTAAACCCGCTTGAGCTATAGATTGTATTTGTTTTACCCAATCAACCCACTTAACTGTCATGTTTCCACATCTCCATTCTTTATTAAGTAAATATTACTTCAATTCAATTGATACATCTTTATTATACAAAAAAAGAGATTGATAATGTTCCAATCTCTTTCAAAATTAATCCAATTCATGTAAGTGGTCTTGTATATACTTTCTTCTTTTATTTATATATTCATCAATCATATCAGCTTCTTGATCAAATGTTTCTAATTTTTCTTTCATATATGGATCTTGTAGTAAATATGGGCGAATCGATTCACACAAACCTTCTACTTTCGGCATCATAAATGAAACGGTAAATTGTTCTTCTAATATTTCTTCCAAAATGCTTCGGTATTGTTTTCTAAATACAGGTATATCTAACAATCTTGCACTTAACGTGTTATAACCTTGGATACGAATATACTCATGATTAAGTGGTCTCCCTTGTACATCTCGCCCCCAAGTCGCATCATAATCCCACGGTATCACTTCAAATAAATTTGTTTCATCGTTATGATATAGTGCATAGTTATGAACGAAACCATCAAAGTTTTGTGTAAAAATAACGCCAGCTAACCATCGTAAATATTTATCAACATGCAAAAACTTTCCAATTTCTTTTTCATAAGCTTCCCTCGACAAAGCATTCGCTTGAAATACAAATTCACTCAGCTGTTCTTCACTATTTTTATTCGAATATTTAAATTCATAACCCGCAAAGAGCTCAGTCTTAACATCTTTATCTCTCTCACTCATTAAAGAAAAATTCGCATCATCATCTATTGCATAATAAATAGAACCACTCGGTAATCCTCTATTTTTCAAAAAGTTTTCATCAACTGATTCTAACTGTAAATATACACCTTGAATTTGACCATTAATTTTTATAAATACATGTTGTGATTTTGGTGAAAGTACACCAATATCATGAAAAAAATCTAAAGATAATTTATTTCGTATAAGAGACGGATCCATAAACTCAGAATTTAAATGAAACTCTTTCGCACCTTGAAATTTTTTCGGTTTATAAAACATAACATGATAAGACTTTTTCTCAAATTCACGAATATGAGCGCCTCGGTATACGATATCAATGTCATACTTCTTTTTTCCATAAGTTAATTTTGCTGGCACTGGACTATCTGACCAAATTTCTTTTTTCAACTCCACTAAGTTCATTGGATGAATAAAAAAATCATATGAAGGTAGCATATTTCCCCATCCCTTCTCAGTTCTCTTCATTCAATGTATGCACCTTGCCTTGTCCATACATCCGCTATCATCTATTTATATAAAATTACACTCTTGTCCTGTTCAGAAAGACGTCATATCTCATATCATGTTAAGGAAAAAGAATACCTTTTCAACTTAATACATGATAAGGAGGATTTCTATGAAACGTGATATTAGAAAAGCGGTTGAAGAAATCAAAAGTGCTGGGATGGAGGATTTCTTACACCAAGATCCAAGTACTTTTGAATGCGATGATGATAAATTCACTCATCATAATTGTACAACTGGGGGTAAATGTCCAAGAACAAGATGTACTCGCGTGAAACATTGTACTTTCGTTACAAAATGTACGCATGTAAAAAAATGGACATTTGTTACGAAATGTACTCGTGTACGTGTTCAAAAATGGACATTTGTTACGAAAGTAACGCGTAGAAAAGAATGCGTTTTAGTTACAAAACGTACTCGCAGAAAACATTGTACTTTCGTTACAAAATGCATACGCTTTGAAAAGAAATTTTTCTGGACAAAACGAAGTTTCTGTAAAAAATGCGAATTCTTCCCTCACGGACACGGTCACTCTTGCGATGATTCATGTGATCATGGTAAAGACTGTCACGATGACGGGCACAAATGGAATGATTGCAAAGGCGGACATAAATTCCCATCTTGCAAAAACAAGAAATTCGATCACTTCTGGTATAAAAAACGTAATTGCTAGTTTTTATGCCTACAAAAAAAGGCCGTTTTGCGGCCTTTTTTACGTTTATTGAAAGTGACTTATATCTGCAAATTGCTTCACTTCACCTTTCCCTTCTTCAAATTCTATTATACTTAGACTAGCACTATGCATAAATGGATCATCCCATACATTTTCTATTTCAATACCCGCAAAATGTCCTACAAGTAGTTTTGCCGCTGCCGCATGGGAAACAATTAATATACTTTCTCCTTTATGCTTTTCTAAAAGAAGCTGTATCCCATCCATTACCCTTTTATGAACAGCCGCAAAATTTTCTCCCGATGTTGACTGGAAAAGATGTGGCTCATACCAAAACAACTGTATTTCGTCTGGGTACTGCCTTTCTATATCATCGACTGTCTGTCCTTCCCATATACCCATGTTAATTTCATAGAAATGCTCATCCGCGATTATCGGTATATCACGTTCGCCCTTTATTAACTCTGCAGTATGAAGGGTTCTTTCACTCGGACTACTATAGATCGCATCGATAGATAAATCTTTCATTCGATCTCCTAATTGCTTAGCTTGTAACATACCATTTTCAGTTAAAGCAGAATTTTTCCTGCCTTGCATTCGTTTCTCTACATTCCATTCCGTTTCACCATGCCTTGTTACATATACCGTTGTCTTCACTTCAATTCCCCCTTACCATGTCGGCCGCAATTCCCACGGTTCTACTCGTCCTACAATCCATTCATCACATTTACTTTCAATTCCTTTTATTACTCCATCCGATATTTCTTCATGAGTAAGCCATCTTCCGTATGTATCTTCTAATATAAAACCTAATATTATTCTATGATAGCTACATCGCGTACCGCCTATTTTTTGTGAGGCTATTCTCGACGCTTTACTGCCTAAAATATGAAAAACGTTGTATGTTTCAGACGACAAGTCTAATTCTCTACAAATGAGTGATAATGCATCCTTTGCACTTGAGTGTATCCATGCGACAACCAATGTTATTGGGCCATTCCTCTCAATTGTGTTTTTAATAGCTAACTTTACATCGTCATCATGATGATAATCTAACGGAAGGCATGTGATACTTTCAGGTGTGGTACTCTCCCGTTTAACATTTTCTAATTTCACTTCATCTCTTCCAATAATAGAAACATGAAACCCTTGCTCACAAAGCCACATAGACACCCTCTTTAGCATTCCCGTTCCACCAATTACTAACGCATGCAACTTCTTCCCCCCTTAGTAAAATGTCATATGAGGTTTATCTTCCCTATAATAATTAATTCGGTCTTGCAATGTCCCTGAATGAAACTCAAACTTATGTCCATCAGGATCAACAAAATATATAGACTCACAATCTCTTACATCCCGTTCTCTTCCTTGTAAAATATGAACATCATTTTCTTCTAATCGCTGTATTAGACGTTCAAAGTCTTCTTGTTCAACAGAAAATGCAATGTGCGTATAAGATTGATGAATCTCATTTCTCGGAATATGTTTCTCTTCATTAAGTGCTATCCATACTCCACATATGTTAAAATACGCCAATTTTCTCCCTTTAACTAATAATTCTCCCCCTAATACTTTTTCATAAAACATAATAGAGTTTTCTAAATTAGACACTGAAAAACAAAGATGATTGATTCCCCTTAACAACTATAATTCCTCCTTATACAAAAAAGATGAGCGAAAATTCACTCACCTTTTATTATACTATTTTTTTGTAATATATGCCCATTTATAACTGAAGTCCCCGCCAAACGTATGATTAGCAATACCTTTTACAAACGGCTTCTCTAAATAAGCTGTGCTTTGTTGATACGTAGGAGAAATGGCAGCATCTTGACCAATTAAGATTTTTTCAGCTTCCGCAAGTGCATTCCAGCGTGCTTTATCATCTTTTAATAGCTCTCCTTTTGATTTCGCTACTAAATCATCATACTTCGGATTAGAATAATTCATTTCATTAAATGAGCTTCCAGTAACAAACATATCAATATAAGTCATTGGATCTGGATAGTCAGGGCTCCATGCAGATAATGAGAATTCATATTCGAATTTCTTTTCTAAATCTAGCTTCTGCTTGTATGGTTGCTGTTTCAAATTCACTTTAATACCAGGTAAGTTTTTCTCTAATTCTTCTTTAATAAAGTCGCCTACTTTTTTACGGCTACCATTATCATCATTTAGTAATTCAACCGTAATTGTATCTTGACCAAGCTCTTTCTTAGCTTCTTCCCATAATTTTTTTGCTTTCGCTGCGTTATCTTTACTATCACGGAAGTTTTTATTTACAGAGCGGAAGTCTTTTCCATCCGGACCTGTCGTGAATTTTTCAGGTACTAAGAAATATGCTGGCAAAGAACCGTCATTTAAAATGACATCAGCAATTCCTTTTTTATCGTATGCTAAATCAATCGCTTCACGTACTTTTTGGTTTTTAAATGTTGCATTTTTTTGGTTAAAACGCAAGAAATACATACGTGGATCTAACTTCGTTTTAAATTCATCTGGCTTATTCTTTTTATATTTATCAACAAATTCAGAAGTTAAAATAACTCGATTTGCTTGATCACTATCATATAAATTTACTCCAGTGCTTGTTTCCTTCACAATACTTACATTAATTTCGTCTAACTTTACAGTATCTTTATCCCAATAATTAGGATTTTTCTTTAACTGATAATTTTGTTCATGTTTCCATTGACTCATTGTAAATGGTCCATTATATAATAATTTATCTGCTTCTAATCCGTATTTATCTCCTTGCTCTTTCACATATTTTTCATTTAATGGGAAAAATGTAGGGAACGACGTAAGCTCAAGAAAATAAGGTGCTGGTTGCTCTAATTCTACTACCAACGTTTTATCATCCTTCGCTTTAACACCCAATTGATCTGATGGTAATTCTCCTTTATTTACTTTCTGTGCATTTTTCACATCAAATAAAATGAATGCATATTCTGCCGCTATTGCTTTATCTAATGTACGTTGCCATGCATATACAAAATCTTGTGCTCGAACTGGATCACCATTTGACCATTTCGCATCACGTAATTCAAATGTATATGTCTTTTTATCTTCACTAATCTTCACATCTTTTGCCATGCCTGGTGTTGGTTTATTATCTTTATCTAGACGATATAAACCTTCCATTGCATTTACAAATACACGGAAAGATACAGAATCCGTTGATTTAGATGTATCCATTGAAGGAATTTCAGCTGTTTCTAGCAAATTTAAAACTTGTTTATCTGCCATTCCCTTATTCGATTCTTTCTTCGTTGTCGAAGCCTTCTCACCATTCCCACATCCTGCAACCAATACACTCGTCGTTAACGCAAGTGCAGCAATTGTTGTTGTCTTTCTCTTCATTCTTCCTTCCCCCAATCTATATGTATAAGTTAAATCTTGTATAATATATTTCATTATACAAAAGATTCTGATTATTTTAAATATTTATTTTAACAAACATAGAAAAAAGCGGTCGGAAGTTTCTTTCCAGCCGCTTTTTTGAATCGCATTTACTTGTAATCCATCCTCTATATCAAATGGATTTTGAACCTTAAATATTTCGTCCATCATCTTCAAAAACTCTTCTTCATTTTTAGATTCACCATTAACCGTAAGCGAGTACGGTTCCACTTCACCCAATTTATAATCGACAACAAATTGAATCGTCACCTTTTGTTTTGGTGCTCCCGCGTTATATCCTTGGAATTCTACTAATTCTAACCCTTCCGTTCCACGATAATATATCCAACCTGAATTTTGAAAATAATTTTCGAAAGATTCACCTATTGAAAAGAAAGGATATTCATAAAGCGAGCTTGTACGAACCTTTTGTATAACGTCTCGATCAGTCGGAAAAAAGAAATGACTAAAAAATATGCTAGCAACTGCTAAAATAGTAACAATTGTCGCTCCCATTTTGCTCGTTCCGCCGCTATCATGGATAAGATAGTTTTCAACTGATTTATCTTTTATTTCTCTTGCTTTTATTCGGTATATACGTCTTTCCGCAAATTGATAGTATAATCCATTTGCAAAAATCCCCATTCCAAACAGAATAAAAATGAGTAATAAAAACGTAAGAGGCACCATATTAATGATTGGCAGTGCTACATTGAAACCCATATAATAAGAAAACGCATCACACGCTACTAATAACAATACAAATAATGCTGCCGGTAAATAGTACTTACGATATCCAAGCCAACCTATATTGAAAATAGTTGCCCAACCATTCCAGCTCCACCTAGCAATCCGCTTATTCTCAAGCTCCCATTTCCTTTTGTAATACGGATATTGTCTCCCTACATATACTTCTAGTTCTTTATCTATTAACGAGCTACTTTCACCTTGTTCATTATCCAACTTTCGCTGACAACTTGCACAATTTAACTGTTCCTCCTCGCAAGGTTGCCCACAATTTATACATTTCAAAACAATCCCTCTTCCCATCCATACGTCATTTCAAAATACCTTCGTGTTTTAATAACCACTCTTTCCTCCATAAACCACCAGCATATCCAACAAGCTTTCCACTCTTTCCTATTACACGGTGACATGGAACGATTATTGAAATTGGATTCCGACTATTTGCCCCTCCTATCGCCCGTACAGCTTTCGTATTTCCAACCTTCTCTGCAATATCTAAATATGAAGCACTTACGCCATAAGGGATAGTATAAAGCGCATCCCATACATTTTTTTGAAATACTGTTCCCTCAGCAGATAGCGGGACTGTGAACTCTTTTCTTTTCCCCTTAAAATATTCATCTAGCTCATTTATACATTGATCTATTATTTCATTTTTATGTTCTTCTTGTCTCTCATCAACAAATATAACAGACGTAATTCCTTTATCGTTCGCTGTAATTTCCAGCAAGCCTAATTCACTTTCATAATAAGCCTGGTACATATGTCATCCTCCAATTCAATTCATATTAATTATTGTAACACGAATAGACAAAATTTTTCGTATAAGCGTTTTATTAGGGAAACAAAAACAAGAATGATACAATGTAAGAAAATTCAATCTAGGAGGCTATTGGATGAATTCTGAACTTTTTTCACCTTATACAATTAAGGACGTTACATTAAAAAACCGTATCGTTATGTCACCTATGTGCATGTATTCATCAGAAAACGAGGATGGCCAAGTAACTAATTTCCATCACGTTCATTACGGAACAAGAGCTGCTGGTCAAGTTGGTTTAGTTATGATCGAAGCAACAGCCGTGTTACCTGAAGGAAGAATTTCTAATAAAGACCTAGGTATATGGGATGATAGCCTAATTGAAGGCTTACATAAAACGACAACTTTTATACATGATAACGGCGCAAAAGCCGCCATTCAACTTGCTCACGCCGGAAGAAAAGCTGAATTAGAAACGGATGCTCTCGCTCCATCCGCAATTCCGTTTAATGAAACTATGAAAATCCCAGTAGAAATGAGTATACAGCAAATAAAAAAGACCATATTAGCTTTTCAAGAGGCTGCAATACGATCCAAACAAGCTGGATTTGACGTTATTGAAATACACGGCGCTCACGGTTATCTTATTAATGAATTTCTTTCTCCACTTTCTAATAAACGGACCGATGAATATGGAGGTTCACCTGAAAATCGCTATCGTTTCTTACGTGAAATCATTGACTCAATAAATGAAGTTTGGAACGGACCGTTATTTGTTCGTATTTCAGCAAACGATTATCATCCTGACGGTTTAACGGTTCAAGATTACGTTCCATATACAAACTGGATGAAAGAACAAGGAGTAGATTTAATTGATTGTAGTTCTGGAGCTGTTGTTCCGGCACACATCGATGTATATCCCGGGTATCAAGTGCAATATGCTAAACATATTAAAGAACATGCTAACATTGCAACTGGGGCTGTTGGTTTGATTACGAATGGAGTACAGGCAGAACAAATTTTAAATAATAACGAAGCAGATTTAATTTTTATCGGACGTGAGTTACTTCGCAATCCTTACTTTCCAAGAATAGCCGCCAATGAACTTAGTTTTGAGTTAGAAGAACCGTATCAATACAAACGAGCACCGGGGAAACTCCATACAAATAAATAAAACCGAGAATAATATGTACTACTGAATCTAGAGGAATAAAAAGTATACTATAAGATAACGTATGTTATTTCATAATATCGTTTTAAGGTGGATCAACATTTTGCTTGATACACCTATTTTTTTATGTATTTATCTCCCTTTCTGAATATGTGACAGGGTTAAAAATCGAATTCCACAATCATGATTACGAAAAAAAACAATTCCTCAGATTAAGTGAGAAATTGTTTTTTCATATAGTAGTATTCTACATATTAATTCGTTTGTTTCGTTTATAACTCCAACAATTTTAAGTATCATTTACAAATAAGAACGATGCGCTGGCCATGAACCTTGAAGCTTGCGAAGTTGCACAATTTGCCCGGTATGATAAGCATCGTGCAAAAGGATGTTCATATATTGTTGCCAAATTGGTAGAGAAGGAGTTAATTGATTTAGTTCTGCTTCTTGAAGGGATATTAATGCAGATTGTAAGGCATCATGCACTTGAATTGTTCGCAACACTGTTTGTTGCCAAGCATCCTCATCATTACGTCCACCTTGGACAAACGTTTCATCATTATTTTGTGGCGCCACAAATGTTTCATCTTGATGCAAGCGGGCAAGTAAGCGTTCTTTAAAGATAAGTAAATGGTTTACATTTTCCCAAATCGTATTACTAGCCTCTCCTTCTGGTTGCCAACATGCTTGTGCAGCAGTAAGGTGCTTTAACGCGTCTGATAAAGGTGGATACCATTCTTCTTCGTAAAACACTTGCTTAATTCCATTTTGCAACATTTCTTTTTTACTCATTCTTATATCCTCCTTTTGCAAATCTCCCAAAAATACGGAGTAGTACATATAGGACTTTTATACCTTCGGAACCCAATTCCCTTCAGATTTTACTCAAACAGATTATTTCCAAATAGAAAGTATATTCTATTTGATTTATTGGCATTACAAACAATGGATATATGATAGTAGTATATTTTCAAATGAAGTGAAACATTCTTATAAGACGAAATCATCCGTTAGTATAATACGACTCTAAAAATAGCATTGCAATAAACGAGGTCACTTGTCGTACTAGAGTTGGAGACGTATAAAGTGAAACTTTAATCCGCGGGGGTTTTGCTGTCCACAAATAGCGGGATAAGAATGCGATTTGCATAATAAATTATCGTAAAAAAGGAGTGGGATTCCCACTCCTTTTTTACTTTCTTATAATTGCTAAACTACATGTATTTACTATTCATTCAAGATTCAAACTTGATTTTTAATACATGCCATTTTTCACGTTTTTTATTCTATCGTTGTAATTTCATTTGAGTTATAAATATAAATACCCGTTTCTTCTCTCAATGCAGTTATATACATCCCTTTCGCCACATCTTTCGCTGAAATTGGTTTATACTTTTTGAAAGCCCCTTTAAATATAAAAGGAATGATACGAGATAACTTTTCAGCCATTCGTTCACCGAAACGAAATTCTTGTCGATTTCCTACTAATAAAGATGGCCTAAAAATGTGAATACCACCAATGACTAACTTTTGTAATTCCTCTTCCATTCTCCCTTTAACTTGCGAATAAAAGAAAAACGATTTAGGTTTTGCTCCCATTGAAGACACAACAAGGAAATTTTGTACCCCTTGTTTTTCAGCTAAACAAGCAGCTCGTAACGTATATTCATAATCTACCTTTTTGAAATTTGCCTTTGTTTTTGCTTTTTTGATTGTTGTTCCTAGACAACTAAATACGTCATCTACAGCAAAAAACTCTTTATATTCCTCTAACATCGAAAAATCTATTTGCTTTTGCTGTAATTTTTCATGTTGCCATTGCATTGGTTCCCTTACAAAAATAGTAACCGAATCGTAGTAATCTGATTCAAGTAATAGACGCGTTATCTCTTGTCCAACTAAACCACTTGCACCAAGTACTAACGCTGTTCGCTTATTCATATATGCATATACCTCTTATTTTACTTTTCTCTCCTTCAGTAAAATACAACTTTTAGGAGTTTCCTGCTCTCATTTTACCACAAGTAAAGCACTATGCGTACGCATAGTGCTTTACTCACTCTTTTTTCTCATCTTTCTCTCGCAATTTTGTTACTGTTGATGCATCTCCTAAATTACTTATTAATCTTCTTAAAAAAATTAAGACTAATGCTAATGGTAATACTACCGCTAATATCAATAAAATAGCTTCCATTAAGTAACCCAAACACTCATCCCCCTCTACACCCTCCTTTCAAATATATGAACGTAGCGTTGTCACATATGCATGCATTCCTAAAAATAATACATCCAAATTTGACAACTTTATAACAAAAACAAATCGGAATGATTATTATTTATTGCAACTTTATAAAAGATGTATTATACTAAGTTCGCAAACTAAAACGTAATTATTCCGTTTTGTATTAAAATGATATTTTTCTTCTATAATTGGGGAAAATATATCCGTAAAAAAAGAAAAGAGGAGAACTTCATGCCTAAAAGATTGACTATATTTTCATTCTTACTTATTTTCACTTTAATTTTTACTGGCTGCTCAAATAAAAAAGAAGGTAATGCCAAGAAAGACGGAAAGCTAACTGTTTATACTACTATTTTTCCTCTTGCAGATTTTGCAAAAAAAATTGGTGGCGACTATGTAACTGTTGAAGCGATTTACCCACCTGGTGCAGATTCACATACATTTGAACCAAGTCAAAAACAAACAGTACAAGTTGCAAAAGCCGATTTATTCGTTTATAACGGCGCTGAATTAGAACCATTTGCTGAAAAAATGGAAAAAGCATTACAAAAAGAAAATGTTAAAATTGTAAATGCATCAAAAGGTATTGAACTGCGTACTCCTACTGAAGAAGAGCATCATGATCACGGAGACGGCCATAAAGAGGATGAACATCATCACGATAAAGACCCACACATTTGGTTAGACCCTACTCTAGCAATGAAACAGGCAGAAAAAATTAAAAATGCACTTGTAGAATTACAGCCTGATCATAAACAAGAGTTCGAAAAAAATTTCGCAGCACTGCAAACAAAATTTACTGATTTAGATGATCAATTTAAAGCAGCTGTTGCGAATGCAAAAACGAAAGACATTTTAGTTTCTCATGCGGCTTATGGATACTGGGAACAACGCTATGGCCTGAAACAAATTGCTATCGCTGGTATTTCAGCTTCTAATGAACCATCTCAAAAACAGCTTGCTGACATTACAAAAACAGTAAAAGAACATAATCTACAATATATTTTATTTGAAACATTCTCTACACCAAAGGTAGCGTCCGTAATTCAAAAAGAGACGGGTACAAAAATTTTACGCTTAAATCATCTTGCTACTATTTCTGAAGATGATGCGAAGAGCAATAAAGATTACTTCACTTTAATGGAAGAAAACGTAAATACATTAAAAGAAGCTACTAACTAATCAAATTTTTAAAAGAAGCTGAATATGTCATTCAGCTTCTTTTTTATTTGTTCTTACTTGACTTGACCAAAATAACAAGTAAAATTATCCATATTAGCTTTTAAGCTATATTAATTTAGAAGGTGAGTTGGAATTATGACTCTTCACATTTGTGAAGTTACAGCAAAAAATTGGCGTTCGGTAGCTGCTTTAAACGTCGCAAAAGACCAGCAGCAATTTATTGAAAGCAATGCGTTTTCTCTAGCAGAATCATTATATGAGGGAAACGGAACGTCAGTAGGTTTATATGATGGAGAAACACTTGTAGGATACGCAATGTATGGATGGTATTGGGAAAAACGTAAAAGTGTGTGGTTAGATCGCTTTATGATTGACGAGCAATATCAAGGAAAAGGATACGCAAAACGTTTCCTTCGCATACTCATTCAATTCTTACAAGATAAATTTGAATGTAAAATAATTTATTTAAGTTTACATCCAGACAACAAACTCGCAATGGGATTATACGAGTCATTTGGTTTCCGTTTAAATGGTGATATTGATGACGAAGGTCCAGTTGTAGGTGTTGTAATGGAGTTACTATTAGATGAACATACAAGCCTGTGAAAACAGGCTTTTTATTATCCTTCGTTTTTTGCAATCTAGCATTTTTCTACAAAATACTTAGTTAAGTTAAAAAAATAAGCCTGCAATATATGCAGACTTATTTCACACACTCCCCGAAATGTTCTTGGAACCATTCTTTATTAATATCTTTTCCGATAAACACAACTTCACTTACTCGTTCTTCGCCCTCTTGCCACTCTCTATCATATGATGCAGCAAACAGTGTATGCACACCTTGGAAAACGATACGTTTATCTACTCCATCAATCGATAAAATTCCTTTGTAGCGATATAAATACTCCCCTAGCTCTTGAACGACAGCTGACATCCACTCATTTAGTTTTTGTAAATCTAACGGTCGCTCTTCGCGTAGTACAAACGACTTTACCCCTTCTAGATGATTATGCTCTTTATGAGGATAAATTTGTAACGTATCTTTCGTTTTAAACGTTTGAATTTGTAGTAACGATGGAATATCTACATCACAGTTAGTCGCCTCGATTAACTTTGCAGTTGGGTTAATACCTTGCAGTTCCTGCAATAGATTTTCCTTTTCACTTTCATCCACTAAATCTAATTTATTTACTAAAACGACATCAGCAAATGCAATTTGTTCCTTTGCTTCTAGTCCTTTTTCAAAATGTTTATGTATATGATAACTATCTACTACTGTTACAACGCCGTTAATTTGGTATGCAGATTGAATCACAGGATCTAAAAAGAATGTTTGAATAATCGGACCTGGATTTGCAAGACCAGTCGTTTCAATTACTAATCCATCAAATTCCATTTTACCTTCTGCTTTTACGTCCAGTAATTGTTTTAAAGCGACTAGTAAATCTTCACGTACAGTACAACATAAACATCCATTCGTCATCTCCATAATCTCTTCTTCGACATTCATAATCAGCTGATTATCAATACCAATTTGTCCTATTTCATTTACAATCACTGCTAATTTATGACCGTGATTTTCTGATAAAATGCGATTTAATAATGTCGTTTTCCCTGATCCAAGAAAACCAGTTAATATTGTTACTGGAATCATTTCGTACATCTCCTTATAGCTATATGTTTTTACATTATAGCATATAGAGAAAATCGTTTTTGTAGCAAAACATATTTATTGTATGTACGACACTGTAACTATATAATAATATGTAGCAAGAAAGCCTTTTCAAAAAATGATTCATTCATCAAGGAGGTACTTATAATGGAACGAGTTCAAATGGCCGAAACACTAGAATTTTCTCGTATTATTCAAGGTTTTTGGCGTTTAGCAGAATGGAATATGCCAAAGCAAGAGTTACTTTCTTTTATGGAAGCTTGTATGGATATGGGAATTACTACTTTCGATCATGCTGATATTTATGGCGGATATACGTGTGAAGGATTATTTGGAGAAGCGTTACAACTCAAGCCTTCCTTACGCGAAGACATGCAAATTATCACAAAATGTGGAATCGCTCCCCCATCACCAAAATTTCCAGAGAGATATGTTGCGCACTACAATACGAGTGCTGAACATATAATAAAAAGCGCGGAAGACTCACTACAAAACTTACATACAGATTATATTGATGTACTGCTCATTCATCGCCCTGATCCATTTATGGATCCAAATGAAGTAGCAGAAGCGTTCTCACGCTTAAAGCAAGAAGGAAAAGTCCGTCACTTCGGTGTATCTAACTTTTTACCTTCACAGTTTAATATGTTAAGTTCTTATTTAGATTTCCCGCTCATTACAAATCAAATTGAAGTATCTGCGATGCAGCTTGAACATTTCGAAAAAGGGACAATTGATTTATGCCAAGAAAAGCGAATCAATCCTATGATTTGGTCGCCTCTTGCTGGCGGAGAAATCTTTACTGGTCAATCAGAACGTGCTGTACGTTTACGTGAAACTTTACAGAAGGTTGCTACTGAACTAGATGTTACTAGCATCGATACAGTTATGTATGCATGGCTGCTTGCTCATCCAGCTAACATGATGCCAATCGTTGGATCTGGTAAATTAGATCGTGTTAAAACAGCCGCCCTTGCTACAAAAGTTAATTTAGATCGTCAACAATGGTTTACAATTTTCGAAAGCTCTAATGGACATCCTGTACCATAATACACAAAAAGAAGAGCTGTTTCTTTACAGCTCTTCTTTTTCATATGTATTTCTAGTCATGGCAAATACACACATATCCCTTAATCCATTTCCATCTACCGCTACACTCGCACTTTCCAATGTACCTTCTAACTTAAATCCTAATTTCTCAGGTATCGCTCTACTCTTCTTATTTAAAGAATCACATCGAATTTCTACGCGATTTGCTTTCAGCTCAGAAAAAGCATAATCTGTTATACCCTTTGCAGCCTCTACCATATAACCCTTTCCACTAAACCTTGAATCAATCCAATACCCAATTTCAAATTGAGGTATATCCCAATTAATACGATGCAATCCAGCTGATGCAATAAATTCACCTGTTTCTTTCGAAAAAACTAGTAATCTTAAATCCTCACGCTGTAAAAATTGAATATGCGATTTTCTAATGCTCACTTCTACTTCTTCCTCTGTTTGCTCTTTTTGTGCAAAAACCATCCAAGGTTTTAATTCTTTCATAGAAGCTTGAATTGCATCGTATACAGATTTACCGTCACCCGGTTTCGACATTCGAATAAATAGCCTATCAGTATAAAATTCAGAAGGAAAATCAAATAATAACGGATTCACTTTCAACACTCCTTTTAATTCTTTTATATATAATAATATCCATCTCAAACTATACAGTAAAGAAATTTCTGAATTTTATACATTTTAATTATTTACCTCTACCGCTACACGAACTCCAGATTCAATTGCACCTTGTATCCATCCGTGATATAACGTTGTATGATCACCTGCAAAGTATAATCTCCCCTCTGGTTTTATAATCGCTGGTTGTAGCTCAGATTCTTGACCTGCCTGAAATAGCGCAAATCCTCCAAGTGCATATGGATCCAATGTCCAACTTTTTGATATGCCAGACATGAACTCATCATATACTTGACCGCCTAATATGGTCGCTAAATTTTGTAGTGTGTAATAAATACGATCACCTTTTGATAACCCATCCCATAACAACGCATCATAAGACCATGTATAGCTTCCTAACATCATAGCAGGTCCTTTTTCTCCAATTCCGTGACTTGGATAATAGGCGTAACGAATTGGTAAATCCGTTATAATTCTGCCACCTAATTGTCCTTGTTCTTCCCAAAATCGACTTTTAAATTGAATTCCTATTTTCGTCGCTGGCATATAATGCAATTCACGAATCGCTTTCCATTTTTCATGAGATATAGAATTAAATGGATCTACTTCCACAAAGCGCATTGTCGAAAATGGAATTGTAATAATAACTAAATCCCCTGTAATACTACTATACTCAAAAGTTTCCTCGTTTCGATAGAAAGCTGTCACACCATTATCATGTTGTTGTAGCTTCATTAATTTTTGATTATATATAATATTTTCTTCTAATTGTGGTAAAAAGGACTTCGGTAATCTATCATTCCCGCCTACTATTTCACAAAATCCACTCTCCACTTGCATAATATATAAAAAGCGTAACGTCTCAACAAATGACCTTTCCAAAAAACCTTCTAAATCTAATAAAACACCAATCATCTCGATTGTTACTGGTGAAAAGTAAGTATTATATTGATAAGGGTAATACTTTAAAAATTGTCCTGTAGAGTATCTCCCAAAATCCTTTACTACAATATCCCAATTTTTCTCTGGGTTCTTTTTTATAAAATTTATAATGGGCTGCACCGCTAACATTAATAGCTCCTCAGACGTTTTCCCAACTTCATTCATTTCCA
Source organism: Bacillus sp. K2I17 (assembly GCF_002209985.1). Lineage (NCBI taxonomy): Bacteria > Bacillati > Bacillota > Bacilli > Caryophanales > Bacillaceae > Bacillus > Bacillus sp. K2I17. Next base: position 48,188 of record NZ_NJGF01000011.1, on the reverse strand, counting down.
CAGGATACTTTAATATACTTGGATCTTTTTCATATTGTTTTAATGTCGTTTTTCGGCCATTTACGTAAACGATATCTGTCTCATTCCTATTAATAAAAGGGCTTACCTGTAGCCCGAATTTTCTTATATATGCCATCGTTAATGTGTGCGAATACGGAATTCTCATTGCCCCAACATCTAAATATAATCCGGTATCTTCCATTCTAACCGTCTCTATGCGGCCACCTACCCGGTTGTTTGCTTCAAAAATCTTCACATCATGTCCTGCAGCTTTTAATAAAGATGCCGAAACCAACCCAGCCATACCGGCCCCTACTACTATAATTCGCTTCGGACGAGTCGTCTTCTTTAACCCTTTATTTATAACTTTTAACGTTTCATCCATCTCAGTGTTATACATTATATCTTTCTGCACAATTCCACCCCTTACTTCATAAAGTGAAACTATAATCAGTGGGGGGTCTTCCCCTACTGATTATTAGTTGAACCAATCGGGCTTTTATGGGCATTAGTGGTTTAGTGCATTTTATTCATAAATTCCTATAAACATAACAACATAGAAAGAGGAATATTCACTAAAAGTACATAAGAGTTAGCTTTCACACCTCTTCACGCTTCGTATAATATAGCAACAGCAAAGAAGGAGTGTTTAAAAATGAAACAAACTTACGACTACCACGCTACAAAGAAGTATTTAGAAGAAAAGAAACAACAACTATGCAACAAACTTAGTTGTAAGCATCTATCTAAAAAAGAGCGTGAACAACTAAAACTTGAGATTGATAACTACGAATATATATTAAATTTAGCCGAAATGAATCATTATGAACGAGGATTTTCTCGTTAAAAGTAAATATAGAATTTATCCACTTTTTATTTTGAGCATTTTATTACGCATTTTTCGTAAGTAAATATATAATAGGATGTACATTAAGATTGAGAGGTATATTCTATGATCAAATTAAGCGTATTAGACCAATCACCTATTTCAGATGGTAGTACAGCAGCCCAAGCTTTTTCACATACAGTTACACTTGCGCAAGAAGTTGAAAAACTCGGATATACACGCTTTTGGGTATCGGAGCATCACAACTCTGTCAGCCTTGCTGGTTCAAGTCCTGAAATACTTATTTCACATATTGCAGCAAAAACAGATCGTATGAGAGTGGGTTCAGGTGGTGTTATGTTGCCACACTATAGCCCATATAAAGTTGCTGAGAATTTCCGTGTTTTAGAAGCGCTTTATCCAAATCGTATTGATCTTGGTGTCGGCAGAGCACCTGGTGGTATGCCAATTGCAACTCGCGCACTTCAAGAAGGCAAAATGGTCTCACTTGATCAATACCCAGAACAAATTGCAGATGTTGCAATGTACTTACATGATCAAGTACCAGAAAACCATCATTATGCAAATTTAAAGGCTACTCCTGTCATTCCAACATCTCCCGAGATGTGGATGCTTGGTTCTAGCGGAGAGAGTGCAATGATTGCCGCAAAACAAGGTGCTTCTTTTGCATTCGCACAGTTCATTAACGGATACGGTGGCCCTGAAGTAATGAATGCTTATCAAGAACAGTTCCAACCTTCTTATTTAGGAGATAAACCAAAATCAATCGTCTCTATTTTTGTTATTTGCGGAGAAACGAATGAAGAGGCGGAAAAAATTGCTTCTAGTTTAGATTTATCAATCTTATTACTAGAACAAGGAAAGCGTACAACTGGTACTCCTTCTATCGAAACTGCACAAAATTATTCATACAGCGCTTATGATTTATTCCGTATAAAAGAAAATCGTCAACGTATGATCGTCGGTGATCCATCTTCTGTGAAAGAACAAATCGTAAACTTAAGCAAAGCGTACAATACTGATGAATTTATGATTGTCACAATTACTCATCGATTTGAAGATAAATTGAATTCTTATCGCTTACTAGCAAATGCTTTTCATTTATAATGACAAAAGGGAGATACATCAATTATGATGCATCTCCCTTTTTTACTACTTATTATTTTTGTCGTCTATATATTCAATAGCTTCTTTTAATAGTTCATCAAAATCCTTAGGATAATCATGATTTAAATTGGGTATAACTTTAAACTCATGTTCTATATTCTTATCTCTTAATAATTGTACAAATTGCTGCGTACATTCGAAAGAATCTTCATCTTGATCCCCACACACTATATATCCCTTTATATTTTTATTCTGTAACACTTCCAACAACTCATTCCATTCTTCAATCTCTGGAAGCCACGGCGCCACAAAAATAAAACCATCTACATCTATATCTTTTTGTAAAATTGTATACAAAGCTACTCTTGCGCCAGCAGAAAAACCACCAATTATTACACTTTCTACTGTATGATTTTCTATAAACATAACGTAATGCTCTTTTAATTCCTCTTTCCCTCTATGTTTATCATCCCAAACAAATCCATCTGAAAACTGAATTTGCGAAGATTGTGGTAAAGCTAACGTATAATCTTGTGTCAAAACAGATTTCCAATATGGTTCTATTATTTCTATATTTTCTTGATCCCCGTGCATTGCAATAAATAGTTTTCCTTCTTTATTGCTGTCTAAATATTTCACGTCTGCTCGTTCTGTTTTCTTTGCTAATTCTTCTCTTTCTTTACATAATTGAACCATTTTATGAAACTCTTCAAATTTATGTAGTGGTGTTAAATCATCGTCCGAAATTAAATACTCATTTCCGTACCAAAATCCATTGTCTATAATAGCTTCCTTCATTATCTGTAACGCTTCTTCTTCAAGCCCCGCTGCACTCGCTAGCGCATATTTAAAATTATATATTTGCGCTTTATTCCCCACTACACCTTTAGCATGCTCCATTATATAAGTGTACGCTTCCAAACTCCCTTTATTTGCGTAACAATGTAACGTTTCATTTAATAATTGAATGTAAGTCATACTATTTTTCATACATCCATTCCCCCGTAATCTTTTATAATATTTATTTCTCAAACCTTTATACCATTCTGTAATCACTGTATATAACTCACGCTAACAATACTTAATCATTACTTCTCTTCGTCCAATAAGTTTAGTATAAAATTTAATAAACTGAAAAATCAATATTTTACTAAACAAAAAAAGACAACAATATATTTATTGTTGTTTTCAATACATCTACCCACTCTTTTGTTTTTTTCTGTCTGGTTTACTTGAAACTAAATAGTGTTTTTCTGAAATATATAAGTCTCTTTTTAATATACGATTTAAATACGGCCCTAATTTCATCCCGCATATAAGGCGATCTTCACTACCTTCAACAATTGGAAACATTTCTTTTTCTGTTACGTATTGATCTACTGCTTTTTGTACGATATCAATTTCTTTAACTAGGTTTAGATTTTCTTCTGTATGTTCAAATACCTCAAGCGTTTCCTTCGTAATAAGAAAACTATTTGTTGGAAATGCAAGTAAATACGGCTTTAACAAATCATAATTTACTGTATAATCATCATTTACTAATACTGTATAAACAATATTAGCATTCGTTTCTAGAAATTTAGCCATCGCTTGTTCTAATTCATCTTTCGTAATTTCACGCTCTTCTTTTCCAGTTCTGAAAAAGCGAAACATTGCATCGCCTCCTTTTTACTATATTATAGCATAAAAGAAAACTGAAAAATGACAAAAAAAGCCATTGAAAGAATTTTTCAATGACTTTTTTCTTTATATACTTATATTTATTTTAAGAACGCACTTAGCATCCATACATGTTGTTCTAATGTTGTATGAATCGCTAACAACATGTCTGCTGATGTTTCATCGCCAGCTTCGCCAGCAACTTCCATACCTTCTTTTAATTCTTGAATAAGTGCAGAGTAATCATTCACTAATGTTTGCACCATTTCTTCTGCAGATTCCTTGCTTGTCCCTTCACTCACACTAGATGTTGCAAGATATTCTTTCATTGTCGCTAGCGGTTTACCTTCCAACGCTAAAATACGTTCTGCTAATTCATCAATATTTGTTCCAGCTTCATTGTAAAACTCTTCAAATTTCTCATGTAACGTAAAGAAGTGTGGTCCTGTCACATACCAGTGATAATTATGTAGTTTCACATATAACACATTCCAGTTTGCTACCTGCTTGTTTAATACTTCAACAACATTTGTTTTCGTACTCATACAATCCACTCCTCTTATCATTTCATAATGTTTATCTTTTAATAACCTAGTTACATGTTACCATACATTTCCTATCCTTTCGAACGATTGGCTCATATGTAACAAAGTTTTAACACCTTTAATACTTCCCTAATATCTTTTAATTCATGTATGTTTTCAAACACTTCATACGTCTAATTGTCCAAGCTCATACATATGCATAATAGTAAATCAAGCTCATCGTAGTAGAAAGAGGGATAACATGGACAATCAACAATGGCAAGTAGCAAAGAAGGTCGCTGCTACTTATATTGGAACAGTCGTTGGAGCTGGATTTGCTACTGGACGAGAAATCGTTGAATTTTTTACAGTGAACGGATTATATGGAACAATTGGCATATGTGTAAGTGGATTTTTTTTTATTTGGCTTGGCACAAAGATGATGTTACTTTCATCACAAATCGGTGCATTTTCAGCGCAAGAATTTAACAAATATTTATTTGGGGATGTAGTTGGCAATGTTGTAAACACACTATTATTACTCGTATTATTTGGTGTAACGAGCGTTATGTTATCAGGAGCTGGGGCGGTATTTGAAGAGCAACTTCGTTTACCAAGACAACTTGGTATTTTCATTATATTGATCGCCTGTCTCATTATAGGTAGTCGCGGATTACAAGGGGTTTTTGAAGTTAATACACTTGTCGTACCTATTATGATGATTTTTATTATCGGACTTGCTATTACAACTTTTTTTCACGGTACAACTCCTATTAGTGACACTATTCCTGCAGAAAGCTGGAATATGAAGTGGATTACTAGTCCTATTACATATGTCGCCTTAAATCTTTCTCTCGCCCAAAGCGTTCTCGTCCCGTTAGCCAGTGAAGTAAAAGATCGAAAGGCCATTTTATGGGGCGGTATTTTAGGCGGTGCAGGACTTTCTTTAATTTTATTATGTAGCCATTTAGCTATTTTATCAGTCGATCAATTTTATCAATATAATATCCCAATGGCTGAAGTCATAAGAAAATTCAATGCAACTTTTCACTTTTTCTTTGTTCTTATCATTTTCGGTGAAGTGTTCACAACTTTAGTTGGTAATGTGTTCGGAATGACAAAACAAATTCAATCCATCACCAGATGGAAAAGTAACAATATTATTTTCTTCATTTTACTAATTAGTTATTGCTTTAGTTACATTGGTTACAGTGAATTACTCCACATTCTATATCCTATAATTGGATGGGTCAGCATCATTTTACTGCCAATTATTGCTTTTAAACAACTTCAAAAAACATAAAAGAAGCATCCATGTTATTGGATGCTTCTTTTATGTTCATTCACAATCATCGCATACTTCCCAGTACGGCCCCATTTCGAGTGCTAAATATGGCTTTAATTGCAACCGAATCATCCGACTAGGCATACGTTCTAAAACGAATTGAATTCCTTCTTCCTCTTCGTCTAATTCAACTTTTGAAATCGCAATTCTTTGCATAGTAGAAATAGGCATTCCATCTTTATATAAAGTGATTTTCACCTCATCATATTCATTAAAATACAATTCAACACTCATTTGATTTTTCAACAGTTCATCAACAATTTCATATTTATCATTTCGTTCCTGGATTATATATTTCCAGCCGCCTCTACCTTCTTCTTTCGGAGCTGCTTGAAATAATGTCATCAAATCCTCGTATAGCATAAGATAACCCCTCTCTTACTAAAAAACGATGAGTATTTTATATACCCTTTATCTCTATCACTATCCATATGTATTGTACCATATATCGTCGTTTTTACCGTATTCATTTGCTTCATAATTGCATGTAAAACACCTGATTCTCTTCATTATTATATGAATTGTCTCTCATTATATTTCTTAATATGCTTCTAACGCTTTCCAATCATATCAAACATAAGTAAATGCACTCTTTGTCCATCCTCCGCTTAGTATTTCCTTACAATCACAAAAAAGAAGAGTGACTTTTATCACTCCCCTTAAAAGAATTTCCCCGTAGCTACTAACGCTAATACTAGTATTAAAATTGTAAATAATAATGATACGATGAAACTAAAAATAGGTAATGCTTTCTTTTCATTCTTCTTAAAGAGTAACTTTAAACTAAGAAAGATGTTTACTGGTACAAGTATAAAATAAAAATATTTAACAATTTGCACCGAACTATTCGAAAGTGTTTTTAAAATAAACACTTCAATTAGAAAGACAATAAAAAATGAAATACTTAACCAAAATGAGACATAACTAAGCCAAGAATGTCTTTTGGTACCCCAATAAACTCCCATAGTAATCTCCTTTATTTGCATTTTATACGATTATAATTATACACAAAGCAAACAAATACCTCTATTTTTCGACAAATATCATACAAAATATACCTTTAAATATTATAAAGATACTCTCAATCTCATTTCATTTTACATAATAAAAACAGACTACTCCAATAGCATACTGCTATTTTGGAGATAGTCTGTCCTCTGTTAAACTTTAAATCTTTCAATTAACCCTTGTAACTCTTCAGCCATTTGAGATAATGTACCAGCCGCCGAACTAATCTCCTCAATGGACGCTAGTTGTTCTTCTGCTGATGCTGCAACGTTTTGAGTACTCGTCGCATTGTTCTGTGCTGTCATTGCAATTTGACCTACTGAAATAGACACTTCATTTGCACCTTTTGACATCCCGTTAGCCGTTTCAACCATCGTTTTAATTTGATCTGCAATTTCATTTGTAGATAGTAAAATCTCAGTAAAGTTTTGCTTCGTTTCATTCGCAATAACAAGTCCAGATTGAACTTCTTCATTTACATGCCCCATTGATTTTACCGTCTTACTCATGTCATCTTGTATTTCACATATTAATTTACTAATTTCACTAGAAGATACACTAGACTTCTCCGCCAATTTACGTACTTCATCTGCAACAATCGCAAATCCTCTTCCGTGCTCTCCTGCTCTTGCAGCTTCAATTGCCGCATTCAAAGCTAGAAGATTCGTTTGATCTGCAATATTTTGAATGACTTCTAGTATGTCACCAATTTGTTTTGATTTATTATTTAGCAACTGTATAACTTCATCTGATTGTGAAACAGATTCTGCAATAGACTGCATTTGATTTACTGTTTTTCCTACTAGTTTCCCGCCATCTTCTGCTTTTTCACGAGTATGAGCAGAAGCCGTACTAATTGATGATGAACTATTTGCTACATGCTGAATTCCTTCTGTTACATCAAATAATAACATTGCACCATTTTCTACGCTCGTTGTTTGCGTTGTTGCCCCGCTCGATATTTCATCCATTGCCATTGTAATTTGCTCAGTTGCTTCACTCGCTTGTCTTACACTTGCCGTTAGCTCTTCTGATGCTGCTGCAACATGTCCAGCCGACGTATTAATTCTTCCAATTAACGTTCGCAATGCATCTGTCATCTCATTGAATCCTTTTGCAAGTTGGCCAATTTCATCATTAGAATGAATCTCGATTGTTTGCGTTAAATCTCCCTCACTTATTTCTTTAGAAGTAGCAACTAATCTTTTTAATGGCTTCGTTATAGAAAGTGTCACAAAATAAATAAGTGCTCCGCCTATAACTAATGAAATGAACATAACAATTAACATATTATAAAATACAGGCTGCGCAGCTTCAATTATTTCATTTGAGTACATCGTTCCACCGATTTTCCAACCTGTTTTTACATTTGTAGCAAATACCATTTGTTTTTCGCTGCCATCATACATATATGAAAAAGCACCATGGTTATCTTCATAAATTTTCTTCGCCCAAGAATCAGCTGCTTTTTCTCCTGATTTTTCTTGAGGATGTGCAATTATTTTTTGTTTTCCATCTAAAATGAAAGCATATCCCTTTTTACCGATATTGATTAACTTTGTTGTTTTTAATAAATTATCTAAACTTAAATCTATTGCTACAACACCGTTTTTATCTTCTGCTTGTTTTGCAATCGTTACGACAATATGTCCATTTCCTTGCGCCTTATATGGCTCAGTAACGACAATACCCCCTTGTTTTGCCACTGCATCTTTATACCAAGAACGTTCTGTTGGATCATAGTCTGCTGCCATTTGTATATTTGGTTCTTGCACAAATTTCTTATCATTCCCAGCAAAGTATACTTGTTCAACATCTTTATTCAAATTAATATATTGAGATAACATTTTTCTTAATTCATCTTGATTATCCCCTTGATACATATTACCTTGAATCACCCGTGCAAAATTATTTACATCATTAAATTTCGCCTCAATCATTTGATTGATTAAATTATCTAATATTTTTATATTGTCGTGAGCACTGCTCGTAATTTGTGATTCAAAGTTCTTTTTAGCTGTTTGATAAGACATGCCTCCAATAATAGAGACAGCCGCAATTAAAATGACAAAAAACGAAATTAGTAGTTTTTTTGCTACTTTCATATCACGAAACCAATTTAATAGTCTACCCATTACAAACCTCCTGCTTTTCAATTTCAATAGTTAAATCTAGCGAGTTGTAAACATTTCCCATCCCTAAATTATTATTTTCATAATCTATTACGATGAATACTTTGTAAAGTTTAAACAATTAAATTCTCTTTGTCTATATATTTGAATAATATTATTATAAAATTTACAAATACAAAAAAAGCCAAAGGGAACCACCCTTTGGCTTTTCATATTTTTTTATGCTGTTTAGAAATCTTTTTCCACTTATCACGCTCTGCTCTCGCAAGAATAGCATCTTGTTTTCTCATAAAATACGCCAGTTCTCTTTGTAATTTTTTATAGCTTTGCAAACGATTTATCGTAATAATTCCGTTATCAATTGCACTATGCACTGCGCACCCTGGCTCATTTTCATGTTTACAATCCCTAAAACGGCACGTTTTTGCTAATTCTTCAATATCAGAAAATGTTGTTTGAATTGCATCGCTTCCTTCCCAAAGCTGTAGCTCCCTCATACCCGGAGTATCAATAACTAAACCACCACTCGGTAATCGGAACAATTCACGATGAGTTGTCGTATGCCTTCCTTTACTATCTTCCTCACGAATATCTCCCGTTTTTGCTACTTCAAGTCCTATGAGTGCATTTAACAAAGTGGATTTTCCAACCCCCGATGACCCGACTAAAGCAATTGTTTTTCCTGAAGAAACAAATTGCTGCAGCGATTCAATACCAGTATGCTTTAAACTATCAACGACGAAGATCGGAACACCAATTGCCACAGCTTCCGTTTCAACAATTTTCTGTTCCACGTCTTCACATAAGCTACTCTTTGTTAAAACAATAACAGGCATTGCACCACTTTCATACGCTAATAGTAAATAACGTTCTATTCTTCTTACGTTAAAATCATGGTTAAGTGCATTTACTAAAAATAGATAATCTACATTTGCTGCTATTACTTGTTCTTCCGTTCGATTACCAGCCTCTTGTCTAGAAAAAGAGCTTCTTCTTTGAAAAATACGATGAATAATTGCTTTCTTTTCATTCTCTATTTTCTTTATATACACCCAATCACCAACCGCTGGATAATCTCCCTTCGTTACTGCTTCATGCCGAAACTTTCCAGACAGCTCTGCCATATATTCACCATCATTACAAATAATTCGATATATATGTTTATGCTCTAGTAAAATACGCCCTACTTCAAAGTTCTCTACAGCTTGTTCTTCAAAAAAAGAATCCCAGCCGAATGATTCTAAAATATTTTGATTCAAATTGATATCCTCCCTAGTTTAAGCTAAGCGGAAGGATCGTGCGCTCACTTATACAGTCTCGCCCTTTCCATCCACCTTTGTATTTGGTTTATGATTCATATACGTTATTTTCACCATAATACATCACCCCGTTCTCATTTTAATTACTCTCATTATATGGAATATTTATTTAAAAAGCTACCTTGTTTAACGCAATTTTCAAACATTTTTTTTCATCATTCTAATTTGTCCACGATGACTAATCTCATCTTCTAGCACATGAAACCACAGATAGTGCTGGTTATACGCTACACCGTTAGGCCACTTTCTTTCTGACATAAGCCATTCATCATCTTGTTCATTCAAATACTTCAGAGATTCTTCTCGAACACTTTGTAGAATTTGTATATAATACTGTATTTCATTACCACGGATTGTTCTCCCCGCTTTCCCTAAATACAGTGCGTCTTCCCATATTTCTAATTCTTCTTTTGTAAAGTCGCGCTCTTGAAATGAAATAAGTTGATGGGCTTTTTCTATAGCTGCTATATGCTTTAGTAACGCTCCGATGGAATTCCCTCCACTCGTCATAATGAAATCTACTTGCTCAACTGATAGATCGTTTATTTCCTGTAATGTTACAGCCCTCGTATGCTCCAGCATGCTTACTAATTCCCCTATATTTTTTGTATAACCATCCATACTTCTTATTCGATAATCTATATTCATCTCACGCACCCCTTTCTACATTCATATTAAGGAATAACCGCTTCATATAATAGACTGAAATATGTCAGATTTTTCTGTTATAATTAAATTGAATACGTAATAAACCCAAACAAACTTTCTCAATATGCTTCTATGAAATATTAAAAGGAATCAATATAAAAGAATCGAATCTTATTCACTAAAAGGAGTGGATTCGATGGAAATGTATCAATGGCTAACCGCTATACTCGTTGGTGGCATTACCGGTTTCGTTTCCCATCTAATCAATAACCAAGGTAAGTTATTGCTTCCACGCCGTTTGAAAACTTTTTTTCACTTTGGGTTTTTGACTGATATTTTCACTGGTAGTCTAGCTGCACTTCTTGGACTCGTTTTATTCGATGTTACCTTAATAAAAGAAATTATTAAAGTATCCATTGTGACTGCTATTTCCGGTCAGACTTTCTTACTGCACCAAGCGCTTGGTGGTGAGCAGGCTAAAAATAAACAAATTGGGAAAGCTGATGAGAAGATTCAAGAAATTGACAAATTATTACGACGTTAGTCTATACTTTCTTTAAAAATTATTGCTATAATAAACAATAAATATTTTCTATTGCGTCGTTTGTCAGAAGAAAGGGTGTTTCGTATGACAAAAAAGAAAATAGAAGATTTCTTAACAAACACTGAAAAAGAGGAACTGCTAGAAAACTATAAATGTTTACGAGAAGCCCGCACAAAAAGCGAAGCTAATTATTTTGGTGAAGCAGTAGACCATCTATTAAATAAAGCAAAACAACGAATTATTAAAGATGCAGGCATACATGATGAAAATGCAGCAACAGTTCAATCAAAGAGAAAAGCACTGTTTTAGTTACATTAGCTAAAACAGTGCTTTTTATTTAGAATTTTTTCACAGCTATTTCACATCTATTTCACAAATATAAGTAGTCCTATATGCTAAACTAAGTATATCCTTTTCCAAGGAACTATATGCCGATATATGAATCCCTATCTCTGTAGGGATTTTTTATTTTTGGATTCCTCATAACTTTATTACGATACCTTTATACTATTTGTCTATTTTCTTTAATCTCTGCACTCAAAGATCCCTTTGTATTATTACTCTTCTAATATTGATTTCATATGTGGTTTCTAACTGCTATTTTCATTGATAGACTAACTGCACTTCTTGCACTCGCTTTATTTGATGTCACCTCAAAAGAGGAGATATAGCTCTTTTTTATTTGTACAGGCTTTATGATACAATTCCTGTTTCACTATCTTCATTAAGCTTTTCACTTTTTCTAAACAAAAATAAAGCTCCTATATATAGTAACGCAGTAAAACTACCTATAAGTATAAAATTGTGAGATGCTGCAAATAGCAGTCCTGCTATTGCCGCTCCAATCATTTGACCAATATACATAGAAGCATTAGCAAGCGCGGCTCCTGTTCCTCTTGCTACACTAGATATGTTTTGTAAGTGCCTCATCATTAATACAAACAAAATTCCTGTCACAAAAAACAAAACAAAGAACAATAACTCCACCAATATAATGTTCTTTACATGAGGAAGTAATACATATAGCACTGCTGTAAATATAATTCCACCATAGAAAGAAAGGTTATAACCAATTTTATTTGTGATTCTAGGGCCAAAAATATTACCAGCTAAATTCCCTAATCCTAATATAAGCATAGTTGTACCTACTTCATGAACTTGTAAGCCAAATTGAATGGACAGCCATACACCAAAAAATGAAAATGCAGCAAAATTACCAGTTTGAAAAACAAAATATGCAAAATAAGAAATCGAAACCTTTGAATCTGTAAGTAATTGTTTATAGCGCTTTAAGATGTTTGTTTTACTTCCACCTATATGAACCGGTTGTATTTCTGGTAATACTATATAGATAAGAATTACAAGTAGTGTTGATAATATACCAATGACGAAGAATGGTGTTGTATAGTGTATCATTGCCAAATACGATCCAACTGGCAACCCTAAAATTTGAGAGATTGCTAACCCTGCTGTTACAATTCCAATTGCCTTTACAATTTGCTCCTTCTCTATAAGGAGCGGAATAGATGCCCACACTTGTGGAGATACAAAGGCTGCACTTACACCTGCTAAAAATCTAAATGCTAGCATCCATAGAAAACTCGGTGCCATTCCACATAAAAACGTACTTAACGCAAAAAAACTCATTCCTATTACCATCACTTTTTTTCTGTTTAAGCCATCTGATATAGGACCAGCAATAAGCGCAAATCCAGCGTATCCTAAAGCATATGAACTCACCATCCACCCTGACAGCTCAGTTGAAACATGATACACCTTCTGTAATGTCGGTAAAAGTGGTGAAATTAAGAAAGTATCTGTACCTATCATAAACATGATCGTAAAGAATACAGCTAGTACTCTTTTCATTTAAACCTTCTCCTTTTATATAAAAAGAGGGAAGTCCCCCTCTTCTCAACTAATCTTCTAAAATAGATTTAATTTCTTCCATAACCTTTTCATTCAATGAAACTTCCACCGCTCTTACACTTTCTCTTATTTGCTCCGCTCGTTTCCCACCAGGAATAACAGTATCAATGCCTTTTTTATTTAATAGCCATGCTAAAGCTAAATGTGATACTTCAAGATTCATTTCTTTAGCTAAACCTTTTAACTTCTCAACTTTTTTAAAGTTACTCTTATATGTATTTTCTTCAAATAGATTTACACTTTGACGCCAATCGCCTTCGTTTAATTTAAAATCTTCTGTATATTTTCCACCTAGTATCCCAAAAGCAAGAGGCCCGTATGGTATAAATGAAATACCTGATTCTATACAATACGGCAAAAGTTCTTCTCCAGCAGTACGATCCAACATATTATACGGTGATTGTACAACATCTATTTGTTCGTGCTGATTCGCTGCTTTTAATTGCTCTACGTTTACGTTAGATATTCCAATTGCACGAATTTTACCTTCTTCTTTTAGACGAGCAAGCTCTCCAATTGAATCTATGTAACTTGTTTCTGGATTTGTAAAATGTAAATAATATAAATCAATATAATCAGTTTGTAATCTTCTTAAGCTATTTTCCACAGCATTTCTTAAATAGCTTCGTTCATTATTAATATAAACTTCTCCATTTAATAACGGCTGTATTCCACCTTTTGTAGCAAGTACAACTTCTTGACGTTTTCCTTTCAATACTTCTCCTACCAATTCCTCTGATCTACCGAGACCGTATGAATCCGCTGTATCAAAAAATGTAACCCCTCGCTGGATAGCTTCTTCTATTAATCGTTTTCCTTCTTCTTCGTTCACATTAGCATATAAATTATGCCCCCCTACAGCGTTTGTTCCTAACCCCAACTTCGAAATATGTAACCCTGCCTTTTGTAATTTTGTATATTTCATTTTTTCTCCCCCTATATTTCTATTGTTCGAACATATTCGAACAATAGAAATATACCACTTTATATGTTATAGTGCAAACTATATTAACTGATACAAGTAGGTGAAAAAAATGCGTACTCTTTATCATCCAAACCGAGAAGAAATTCAATTCTCTTCAGTCTTATACGCACTTAGCGATCAAATTCGTTTACAAATTGTAACAATGCTATTAGAGAAAAATGAACAATCTTGTGGTGCGTTAAACATTCCAATTGCGAAATCAACTTTATCTCACCATTTCAAGGTTTTACGTGAATCCGGTGTTATGTATACACGCATTGAAGGAACACAACGTTTCATTTCAATTCGTGAAGATGACTTACATGCTAGATTCCCTGGTTTATTAGACGTCGTATTACATGCGACAGAACCATACTAAAAACATCTCATATTCATATGAGATGTTTTTTAGTATGGTTCTATTCTTTTAATAAAATGCAACTTTAATCAGAAGGAACTTTGTTCATCACACACTAGAAATATATACGCTTCATTCTTTTTCACTTTATTTTGTACTGGATCCTTTGGACACTTTAATTATTTGATTACATTTTATACACATCATTAATATAGGGCCGCCTATCTGTTTCAATTCCTGTAGTTGCTTATGCTCACACTCCTCCATATTATTACCTCCCTTATCATATAATTAGGTCATTTTGTAATCACCATCACTACTAAGTTCATTCCTTATTTAACCTCTGAATAAAACGTTTAAATGCCGATATCCCTTCGTCATCTCGTTTAAAAACGCCAGCATCTTCAAGCGCCTGTATAAATTTCTGTCCTAATTCTGCTCTTACTATCTCCTGTACATTTTGTTCATGTATCCGATGGTAATATTTGATTTTTAATTGTTCAGCCCATCGTATATGAAGCGTTGGAATATCACTTGGAATGTTAAGTAAGAATTTTTCCACTTCCTGAAGTTCTGTTTTTAAACGCGCCGGAAGTACTGCTAACCCCATTACTTCAATTAGACCGATATTTTCCTTTTTAATATGCTGTATTTCCGCATGAGGGTGGAAAATACCTAACGAATGTTCTTCACTTGTACGATTGTTCCGCAAAACAAGATCCAATTCGTACATACTATTCCGGTAACGAGCAATCGGAGTTATCGTATTATGTGGAATATCATTCGTAAATGCAAATATATTAACAGATGGATCACTATATCCCTTCCACCTCTCTAATATGTACTCCCCTGCATTTACTATTTGTTCTATGTCTTTACTTCTTAAGCGAATAACTGACATAGGCCATTTAATAATAGAACATTGCATTTCTGGAAAGTTAGTTAGTTCAAAAATTAGGTCGTTTGATGCATTTGCCATAGCAAATTCATAGTTTCCACCTTGATAATGGTCATGTGTTAGAATAGATCCTCCTACAATAGGCAAATCAGCATTAGAACCAAGAAAATAATGCGGGAATTTTTCTACAAATTTTAACAAACGTAAAAATGTTTGACGGTCAATTTTCATATCACGGTGTTCTGAAGACAATACAATACAGTGTTCATTGAAATATATATACGGAGAATACTGTAGAAACCAGCTTTCATCTGTAAGATTCATACGAATCATACGATGATTCGTGCGTGCTGGATGTCCAATTCTGCCTCTATATCCTTCATTCTCAATACAGAGTAAACATTTTGGATAATTTGTACTTTCCAATACTCTCTCTCTAGCAATTTGTTTCGGGTCTTTTTCCGGTTTTGATAAGTTAATCGTTATATCAATGGGTCCATATTCCGTATTTACTTTATAATTTATATTTTTGGCAATTTGCTTCATTTGGATATAGTTGCTGTTTTTACTTAACTCATAGAAGTAATTTGTCGCAGCCTTCGGATTTTGTTCGTATTTTTCATAAAATAGAGAATTGATAACGGACGGTTTGGACATAAAAACATCCATAATTGCACTTGCTAAAACCTCCTTCTCGTCCATTACTGTCTCAATGACTTTATGCATACAAGCATATTCAATTAACTCTTCCAATAACTCCGAAATTGCTTTCTTTGCGGGCGCGGGCGCTGACGCTTCCACTACAAAGTCATCTAAACGAAGTAAGGAAAGGATTTGATTCCTTGTATATATTTCATCTTCTTTTTCAATCAGTTGAACTTCAATAGCACGATCAATTAACTGCTGGATAGCTTGATATATCATCAGTATATACCTCCTCTAACCTTATAGCGGTTTTCGTTGTTACGATGCCAGTTCTATGTACCTTTTATCATTTTATGAACAGATCTATGGGATAACCACCACCCTAATAAACATTTCATGAAAAAGAAATAAATACTAGATTCCACGATATATTCGACAAAGCCATACAAAAAAACATCTCATAAAATTATGAGATGTTTTTAGTATTTGCTATTCTTTTAATAAATCTATTAATCCATTCCCTTCAGATGTACGTTCATACCCTAAAGGTACAGTTCTTTTAATAAGTTGTGCATATATTTCTGGCTCTGATAACTTTCTACCATATTCTCTCTCACACTGCTTAATGAGCAATGCCAGCGCTCCAGCGACATGCGGTGTCGCCATAGAAGTTCCACTTAATACCGCATATTTCCCTTCAGGATACGTAGATAATATTTCATCACCTGGCGCCACTAAATCAATTTCTTGATTCGAATTACTAAAACATGCGATTTTCCGTTCTAAATTGACAGCGCCGACTTCAATTACTTCGGAATAAGCACCTGGGAAATCTAGTTCCTCTGTATTATCATTACAATCTCCATTATTCCCAGCAGCACATACGACGAGAACATCTTGCTTTACTGCATTTTGAATCGCTTCATGTAATTCTGGAACGTCCTGCGGGCCACCAAGTGACATTGAAATAACTCTAACTCTTTCTTTATTAGGCCCTCTCCAATTTACAGCATAATGAATCGCCTCAATAATTTGCTCATAACTTCCAGAACCATCTCCCGCTAAAACCTTTAACACTAACATTTTAGCAAGTGGTGCAACTCCTAAAACACCGACACCATTTTCAGTCGCTGCAATTGTCCCCGCTACATGAGTACCGTGTCCGTTATTATCAAGATAAATATTTGGATCCCCTTCGTAATCTTTCGTGAAATTTCTTCCACCGATAATGCGATCCTTTAAATCTATATGATTCACATCACAACCTGTATCTAATACGGCAACAACAATATCATTTCCTTTCGCACTCTTCTCCCATACTTGTGGAGCATGAATGAGTTGTACACCTGGTGGAATTTCATTTACTTGTTCAACCACCTTATCTACTGTAAAAGGAATCAATTGTATACCTTTTTGTTTATTCGCTGTACTACTATTCATCGTAATCCCTCCTGAAAATATATTATTTTCATTTCAGACCACTTTTGAAAAGGTTTAAATGTAACATTCGTTTTATTCGTTTCGTTTTCCTTCCTTAAAAATATTTCTCAATATAGCTTACTAATTCTATACTACTCTTTTTATTTATCTCGTAATTTTTATTCACCAAAAATTCGATTGGTACAACCAATAACCAAAATAAAAGGACCAATTTAATGGTCCTTTCATAGTTTTTAAAGAATGATATGAAATTTTAAAAATAAAATAAATTAAGACTAAGCCTCACTCTTATTTAAAAACTTCTCTATTTCTTTTATTAAATGTTTCGCTCCATCTATACTAACAGTAATGTTTCCATTTGCTAATGATATGTTTTGATTTGAAACATCACCTGTTATTTGACAAGCATTGTAAGGTTGATATTTTTGTAAAATGACTTTATCTTCTTCTACGAAAATTTCAAGTGGTGATTTGATTTGTATTCCTAATACTTCTCGTAACTCTTTAGGAATAACAATTCGTCCTAATTCGTCTACTTTTCGAATAATTCCTGTTGCTTTCATATTACTCCCCCCTTACTTTCTATTAATTTTTCCACCTCGCTCTTTCCATTTTATCACTTTTTGGTAATACTTGTATCTTTTTAGAAAATTTTGTACTCAAGTTAAAAATACACATTTAACTAATACGTAATCTCTCTTTCAATTGTTTTAAATAACGAGATCGTATGAATAAGAAATATACAACTTGAATTCCTACGAAAACACTTAATACAATCGCATTTTCTTTAAATAATGAGTACTCAAACATCTGTCCCAGTGCAGTTAACGCTACTGCCCCGTGTAATGTTGCAACACCTATTGGAACGAAGAATAATAGTGCTAATCGAATTGTAACTACTTTCGATAATTCTCCGCTCGTTAAACCTACTTTTCTAATCATTTCAAACAAACGAGTATCATCCTCTAAATCAGAAAACAAACGGAAGTAAAGGAAGCTTCCTGCACATACGAAAAATACTATACCAATAAAGAAACCTACAAATAAAATTGGTCCTGCTATTTGTAAACTTTGGTTTTGTTCGTACTCTTCTGCACTAAACGTTGCATGTTCTTCATAAGTCTTCATTTGATGAGTAAGCTCTTTACCAACCTCTATTTCATCTTTCGTTCCTTCTGTTTTGTACACATAATCTTTTTCCTCTTTAAATCCATCTTGTAATGCATCATATTGATTTTTAGAGATTACATAAACGTTACCTCTTAGTATTTTACTTAATGAAGAAGTATTAACTTTTTTCACTTTTAAAGATTCATTCAAATGTGGTAAAGTAATTTCTTTTCTTTCTTTCATCGGTGGGCCTGGTATATCGACTGATAAAAATAAAGCTTCTTTATTTGCTACAGTTTGAAATGGTTCTCCTGTTAACTTCGCATATTCCTTATAATCTGATTCTTTTATGAAAATAGCACTTCTTAACGACTGCTCCTCCGCCCTTTTCGTTGAAATAGTAGCTTTAGAAGCTGTTATACTATGTTTCTTTAATCCTTCATCAATCATCTTCAAATGCTGTGATTCATTACTATTTCCTTGCTTAGAATGATACTGAAACGCAATTGGTCTCTCCATAATCCCTTTCGTCATGGACGTGAAACCTACTAATGTACCTATTGCTGAAAATGCTACAGTTGAAATAATAGTTACAATAAAGAACATTCTGGCGTTGTCTCTCATACGGTAAGCTAAATCTGATAACGTAACAATATTTGTCTGTGTCCAATAGAAACGTTTACTTTTTTTACATAGTCTAATAATAAAGACACTCAACTGCTTGTACAGCAAATATGTACCAATAATGACTACCGTTGTAACAGGAATCATCATGACAAATACCATTGCACCGTGTGACATAAGCGCTCCCGCATATCCCGCACTAAGCAATATGACCGCTAATATAGAAGAAATAATGGAAGCTTTCGGTTCCGGCTTCGCTTCTGCTGATCCTCTAAACAATTTCATAATTTTATTTTTCCGAATCATTCCTGCACTAAACAATGAAATGATCATAAATAATACGAAAAACATAATGCTCGTTACAACAATGGCTTTCATTGGTATGTAATAAGCTAAGGAAATATCTAATTTTAATATCATCGGAGCTACAAATATTAACATTCCGGAAAATAGCATTCCTGCAAGTATTCCAAAAATAATAGCCCCTATCCCAATCATAATATTTTCAAAGAAGATAAGACGCTTTAATTGATATTTCGTCATACCTAACATCATTAAAATTCCTAATTCACGCTTTCTCGTTTTTAAAAACATTCCCATCGAATATAAAATAAAGAAAAACGTAAATAAGTAAATAATGGACTGTGCAAAAGACATACTTACGAATACGTATCGTCCCAATTCTCCAGCACTTAATGCGGGATGAAACGCAAAAAATGAATAAACAAAAAAGGCCATAATGGCAAATGCACTACTTAAAAAATATGCTGAGTATGTTCGTCTATTTCGTGTTACATTTCGATATGCGAGTTCTCTAATGTTCATATTCCTTCTCCACCCTTCTACTAACTATGTTCTTATATTAGTAAAGTCCGGAAATACCTTCCATCGATTCAAATGACAAAAACCTTACATTATTGAAAGGTTTAAAAAAAATTGCTTAAACGAAAGAGTTTCATTATAATGACTACATTCATATTCATACACGCATCCTATTGTATATTCGTTAGTTTTGCGAAATAATAAAGGATAGAAGTATGTACCAATATACATATAAACTTATTTACCGCTTTAATATGAATAGGAGGAAACATAATGACATTACAAGAACAGATTATGAAAGCATTACATGTTCAGCCTGTAATTGATCCGAAAGCAGAAATCCGTAAACGTGTTGATTTCTTAAAAGATTATGTGAAAAAAACAGGTGCAAAAGGATTTGTACTTGGCATTAGTGGCGGACAAGACTCTACATTAGCTGGACGTTTAGCTCAGCTTGCAGTGGAGGAAATTCGTAATGAAGGTGGTAACGCAACGTTTATCGCCGTGCGTCTTCCTTATAAAGTGCAAAAAGACGAAGATGATGCACAATTAGCATTACAATTTATTCAAGCTGATCAATCTGTTGCATTTGATATCGCTTCAACAGTTGACTCTTTCTCAAACCAATACGAAAACTTATTAGGTGAATCATTAACAGATTTCAATAAAGGTAACGTGAAAGCACGTATCCGTATGGTTACACAATATGCAATTGGAGGACAAAAAGGTCTACTTGTTATCGGAACTGATCACGCGGCAGAAGCTGTTACAGGATTCTTTACAAAATTCGGAGATGGTGGTGCAGACCTATTACCATTAACGGGTTTAACGAAACGTCAAGGACGTGCTCTTTTACAAGAATTAGGTGCGGATGAGCGACTTTACTTAAAAATGCCAACTGCTGATTTATTGGATGAAAAACCAGGTCAAGCTGATGAAACGGAGTTAGGTATTTCGTATGATCAACTAGATGATTATTTAGAAGGTAAAGCAGTTCCAACTGACGTTGCAGAAAAAATTGAAAAACGTTACACAGTGAGCGAACATAAAAGACAAGTTCCAGCATCAATGTTTGATGATTGGTGGAAATAAATAAAACATAAAAAAGAAGCTAATCTCATTAGCTTCTTTTTTATGTTAACGATACACCCCTACTCTTTTCTCTAGTAAGTCCTGTAAACAATCCTCATGTTGTTGATTAAACAATGGTGGCATTTTGTTTAGCGGGAAAAACTTCAATTCCAACGTTTCATCACCGTCTACTTTTTGCTCTCCACCGGCAATTGAGCATGAAAAGAATATTAAAATTGACTGGGCATTATCTCCATTTGGATATGCTTGAAAATATTTTGTATACACCCCGATAAGCTCATTTATTTCCACGTCATAACCTGTTTCTTCTTTTATTTCTCGAATCGTGGTTTCTGCGGCAGATTCTCCAATTTCCATTGCACCGCCAGGAAATCCCCAAGCGTTAAAATCACCTCTTTTTTGCAGTAATACTTCTCCATGTTCATTCAACACACAACCACCCGCAAAGTTTATGAGAACACAGTCGTGACCTACTTTTTCACGTAATTCTTTTATATAATTAGCCATCCTCTTCCCCTTTTCATACATCTTCTATCATTATTTCTTATCTTTTTCAAGCAATTCAATCATTCGATCTAGCTTATTATTCATATTAATTACATGTTGTTTTTTTGCAGCGCTGTTTTTGCAATAATTTTCTAAGGAACAAAGTAAATGATAGGAAAAACAAAACGATAAGTCCGATTACTAAACAAGTATATATCAATGTAAAAATATTACTTTCGAACAAATTCATTCAAATCCCACATCCTTCCTTTTTATATTTTATCACACAATTCTGTTTTTTGAAGTGATACATAATAAAAAGAGCACCTTTTACAGATGCTCTTTTTAATTAATAAGTAAATGTAATTGTCGCTAATGAATAATCTGCCATCGCACTATATGGTGCTACTTCATAAGATACACGTTTTGCACCTTTTGGCCAATTTATTTCATTTAACACTTTCTTTATATCTTGCATTGTTCCATCCATCGATTGCTTATATCGTACTTCTACCTTTTCTGGCTTAGAAGCGAATTGTTGCTGTAATTTTTTCTTAAATTCACTATAATTATCTGCCCCGTATTGTGCAGACAAATATTTTAAATTTGTTTCTTTTAACATTTGTTCATACGCAGCAGTCTTTGAACTACCCGTTTTTATTTTGTTTGTTAATTCATTAAAGTAACTTGCAGTTGCCGCCGGATATTTACTACGATCCCATTCATGATCTTTACTTAATTGCTCATCAGACATATTAAAATATGAATATGTTACACGCCCAGCTTTATCTGGTACTGGATCATCGAATGTCGTATCAATGTGGTACCATTTGTTTTCAATGTTTACTAAATTCCATGCATGAGCTTGTCCATTCCCTGTGCCTGTTACAATATGATTTTGAATACCTGCTTCTTTTAACAACTCATACGTTAATAACGTATAGCCTTGACAAACGGCAGAACGATTCGCTAATGCTTCATATGCTGTATACGCTTTATAAGACGTATCATAAGATACATGTTTTACAACATAATCGTGAATAACTTTTACTTTCTCATGCTCATCCATCCCTGTTTTTACAATTGAACCGATAATTGCTTTTGCCTGAGATTTTACATATTGTGTTTGCTCTTTTGATTCACGGTATTTCACTTCCAATGTAAACGTATAGTTTCCTGGTAACCCTTTAATAGAATATTTAGTAGACGCTACATTATATTTTACATACTCATCTGCATCTACAATTTTATTAAACTCGCCATACAATTGGTCCATAACATTTCTAGCATTTCTATCTTTCTTTTTATATGTGATTGTAATATTTTCTTCTCGATTATCAACCTGTTTTTTTAATTCTTTTCGGAAATCATCTAATAGCTTTGCATCTGATTGTGTTGTCGCTACAGACGGATTCGTAGCTGCATAAGATACCGTTGACGCGTGTAAGCCTCCCATTACTATAGTTGAACAAAGCAGGGTAGCTGTCACATACTTACTTGTCTTTCTCATCTCGTCACTCCTTACATTCTATAACTATACGAAAAAGTATCGTATAGTTTCAGAGTATACAATACTTTTCCGTATAGGTCATATGAGATTATGCATATTTAACATTGTAAAAAGGTTGTTCTTTTTACAAGAACAACCTTTTTCATTAACAAGTTTGTAATACACAACACGCATTTTCAAAACGTCGATTTTTTAAGTCTTCATTTCCAATACAGAAATAAAGCATTCCTAAATCTCCCCACATCATATTACAATTTTTAGTATCTGAATCGATTTGGAATAAAAGCGTCATTTGCTGCGGGTCTATCCCCATATATTCTCCTGTCTCATATAATACTTCCTCTTGTACAGAGAATGGTTCACCAAACATTTGATGGTTATCATAGTTGTCTGGGATTAGTTCTTCAAGCAATTGTAAGAAACGATCTGAATCAGCCTCATCTTCAATGAAAAGCTCTGGCAATTTATATGTCAGTTCAAAAGTAGTTGCACACTGGTTATAATTTGTTTGCAATTCATCTGCTCTTCGTAATTGCTCTACAGGAACATCATAATAAAGTACACGCCCCGCTTCAGTTGGATTCACATCTTCTTCAAAGTAATTTTCAATGCTAAAGAAATATAACATCCCTGTCTTAGGAAGATTGTGACCCATACCAACATTTTGTAAATCATTTAAATTAAATTGAGCGATAAATTGTAATGGATTTCCTTTGTGCATTGGGTATTCCAATGTAGCTGGCAAGTCAGGAACTCCTCCCATTTTCGAACTACCTACCGCAACTGTTTCCTCCTGCTTTGGCACAACTTTTACACAAGGAAATACAGTGTGAATAAGTTCCTCTTTTAAATGTGTCAGCCCATATTTATCAATTAATACTTCAATTTGTTTATTCATAAATTCTCCTTATATTTACATACTTATTTGTATCATCGCACAAAAATTATACTCCATTCTTTGTAAAAACAACAAGCCTCCAAAAAAACGGGCTCTTCCTCCATACGCGAACAAGTTTAAAAAAGCATAGTATACATTGTTCCTACAAACACGATAGTTCATTATTTCTTCCAGTACATTTTCCCCTCGTTCATTTTTATTTTTAATTTAAGGAGGAATTCCACATGGGTTACGGATATAGTTGCGGCGGTTACGGTGGTAGTTGCGGCGGTTACGGTGGTGGATGTGGTTATGGAGGTTTCGCTTTATTAATCGTTTTATTTATCCTTCTAATCATCATCGGAGCTAGCTGTTGGGGCGGCTTTGTAGGCTGCTAGTAAATTTAAAAACTATTGTAAAAAAGCACGTACAATACGTGCTTTTTTGCCATTTTCAAATCTTTTATTCGAAAGGAAGTATGATTAATGAAGATTGATGGTGTTTTTGAGGGGGGCGGTGTACGCGGAATTGCGCATGTAGGGGCAATTTGCGCGTTAGCTGAAAAAGGCTATGAATGGGAACGTGTAGCTGGAACATCAGCTGGTTCCATTATCGCTGCGCTCCTAGCAGCAGGATATTCTTGTTCAGAGTTAAAAACGATTATAACTGATATCGATTATAATAAATTTACGAAGAGAACCTTTATTGACAGAATCCCCTTTATCGGAAAAGGATTAAGCGCATGGACTACTCTTGGTATTTACTCTAATATATTTATAGAAGAATGGATTGAAGAATTACTTCGCAAAAAAGGAGTTCACTTATTCACAGATTTACCTGATTTAAATAAGCTTAAAATTATTGCTTCTGATATAAGTAATGGTAAAATGGTTATCTTTCCTGATGACTTACCAAATTACGGATTTTTAAATTATCGCTTCTCTATTGCTAAAGCTGTAAGAATGAGTAGTACAATCCCCTTCTTCTTTGAACCGGTAAAATGGAGAACCCCTAAATGGAAGCAACCTTGTTATATGGTTGATGGAGGGATTTTAAGCAATTACCCAATTTGGATTTTCGACTCACCTTCCTCTCCTCGCTGGCCAACATTTGGATTTCATTTCGTAAAAGATGAGATTCAAGCTGATCCTGCCCATTATAACGAGCCTATCTCCATGTTCAAAGGACTTTTTAAAACAATGATGCAAGCCCATGATTTACGTCATTTAGATAAGGAATCAAAAGCAAGAACGATTACAATTCCAACAGGATCCATTACAAGTACCAACTTTGAGTTAACAAAGGAAGAAAAAGAGTGGCTTTACAATTCTGGTTATAACGCCGCAAATAAGTTTTTACAATCTTGGAACTTCAGACAATATATTGATGACTATAGAAACGGAAATCAGGACCGAAAAACAAATCGGTATTTCCGTCAACTTGACTCATAATACTATTATTTTTCATACGAGAACACGTAACGCTTTCAAAAAAAATAAGCCTAGTAATATCATAGATTACGAGGCTTATTTACTTCCTGCATAAATTATTATACGTCTCTTAAGGATACGTTAACCCTTTAGCTTCTTCCGCAGTAATAACGGTATATCGATTTCCCGTTCGTAACCCTAACAATTCTGCTTTTTCAATTGCATCCTGCTTCGTCTCCGCATAAGCAGCTAAATATTTTTCTCCATTAATAATTTGGCAAATTACGTATTGTTTCATTACTTTCTCCTCTTACTTTTTCATTAGTTGTGCAAGCTTTTTTATACCTATTTCAATTTCTTCTAACGTTGCGTATGAATAGGATAGACGCAAAAATTGGTTTGCACTTCTATCATACAAAGTACCTGGATTTAATAAAATCTTTTCTTTCAAAGCTTTGTCAAATAAGCTACGGTTCGAAACGGGTACATTCATATGTAACCAAATATAAAAACCACCTGTCGGTTCATACCATGTTGCTATATCACGACAATATTTCTCTAACATTTGCAACATAAAATCTCTACGTTTTTTCAACTTAGTTCTTACAAACTGTAAATGTTCATCATACAATCCATCTGCAAACCATTCCGCTGCAATTTGCTGGGATATAGAACTTGAACCATAATCTGTTTGCATTTTTATGTCTGCCAATCTTTGAATGACTGGCTCAGATCCAACAATCCATCCAATTCTTAATCCTGGACTAATGACTTTAGACATACTCCCAATATGTAGTACAATTCCGTTTTTATCATATGCTTTTAAAGGCTTTGAAACAGGCTCATCAAACCATAAGTCTTGGTACACCGCGTCTTCTATAATAGGCAAACCAATTTCGTTACATATTTCCATCACTTCTATTCGTTTCTTCGCATTCATACTAAAGTTCGTCGGATTATGAAAAGACGGAATTGTATATAAAATAGATGCATTAAATTGCTTCTTATATTTCGTAATATATGATGCATGTAAACCGTTCTCATCCATTGGTATACCAATTAAACGCATTCCTGCTGATTGAAAAACATTAAGAGAATATAAATAAGATGGTTTTTCTAATAAGATGGATGCCCCTTTTGGAAGAAGTCCCATAGAAATAAGTTGCAACGCTTGAATTGCTCCTGAAACAATTAATATAGAATCAGGAGTTACATCTATACCATGTCCTTTTAAATAGTCCGCAATTTTCTTCCTTAAATAGAAATTCCCTTTTGGTTCTTCATACCCAAGTATCATGCTCGACTTTAAAAGCTTATTCATAATATCTTTCATCTTTTTTTCAGGTAAAAGACTCGGCGCGAGCTCACCTGTTCCTAAACGAATTACATGCGGATAAAATTCAGCTTGATTAATCTCTTGAATAGCAGGCAGATTCGGATAATGAAGTCCTGTTTCTACATAAGACTGCCAGTTAGGCGGGGGCGCGTACGTTGAAGCATTCTCATTATTATTTACAACAATTGTTCCTTTCCTGCCATTCCCTTCAATGTATCCCTTTGCCACTAGTTCATCGAAAGCCATTACAATTGTACTCCGGTTCACACCGAATGTATGTGCCAAATCTCTTTGTGAAGGTAATTTCGTTCCAACAGTCCATTCTCCATTAACGATTCTTTCTTTTATATACGTTTCTATTTGTTTATACAGAGGAGTCGCTAGAGACATATTCGGTTTCCAAACAAATCTTTCCATCATATCACCTTATATTCTTTTTGGTTGGTAACCTCTCCAACCATATGGATGGATACAAATTTTCATTTCTTCTATACAATATACACTATCATACTGAATTAAAATAGGAGGTAATATGATGAGTGAAGCAATTATTCATGGTATCATTCTTGCATTTGGTCTTATCATTCCATTAGGTGTCCAAAATGTTTTCGTCTTTAACCAAGGTGCGAGCCAACCAAACATTTGGAGGGCAGCCCCTGTAGTATTAACTGCCTCTATATGTGATACGTTACTCATATTGATTGCAGTGCAGGGTGTCTCCCTTGTACTCCTTACTTTTTCTTGGCTAACTAACACGTTATATATAATTGGATTTTTCTTTCTCCTATATATGGGCTTTGTTATTTGGAGAAGTAACCCTTCCAACGATATAAAAAAAGAAAACAGTATGCCATTAAAAAAGCAAATCCTTTTCGCTGCATCGGTTTCGTTATTAAATCCACATGCAATTTTAGATACAATCGGTGTAATCGGAACAAATTCTATTCAATACATAGGAAGTGAAAAATGGGCTTTCACACTTGCAACTATTATCGTTTCGTGGATTTGGTTTATAAGCTTAGCTTTAGCGGGGAAATTTCTAAAAAGAATAGACTCAACCGGAAAGACAATCGTATTATTAAATAAATTTTCTGGCCTCATCATATGGGGCGTCGCGCTTTATATGTTAAAACAAGTTATGTATTCTTAATGAATGAAAGAGAATTGCATGTTACTGAAAACATCATGCAATTCTCTTTCAAATTATGAAGTAGGTTCCGGTTTCTGTTTTACGTTCTTTGCATCTTTTGCTGGTTTAATCCAAATCATTGCTATAACAGCACCGATACCAGCGAAAATACTTGTTACATAAAACACTTCATGGTCAGCACCTTTCATGAAAAAAGAGTATAGAGGTGGGCCGGCTGCTACACCGATAAATCGCATGGAACTATAAAAAGATGTAACCGTTCCCCTTTGCTCCTTTTCAATTCCTTGTGTAATTAGGGAGTCTAAACATGGGAGTGCCATACCAATTCCTATCCCCATGATAACGAGACAAAGAAGTAGTAAATAAATCCCTTTTATAAATAAAGGAATGATGACTGATGCAGCTGCCATTAAAAAACCAATATAAATACACTTCTTCATTACATTTTGATTATCTCCAATTTTTTTACCCGCCATATATGAACTAAGTGACAGTACAAGTAACGGGATAGCAAGTACACAACCTTTCCATATACCATGTATGTCATACTTTGATTCCAGTATCGTCGACAAATAAAAGAGAATTCCGAATAAAATAAGCATAATAATTGCACCTAATACAAAAATGGCAATTAACCATCTTCCCTTTTCTCGAAATGTAGAGATAATCGATTTTATAAACTCTTTAAGTGGTGGCACTTCTCCTTCTTGTTTCTTTGCCTTTACTAGAATAAGTAATAAAACAATTGATACTATGCATAAAACTGGAATTGCCCAAAATGGTAAGAACCATACAATGGCAGCAAGAGCAGATCCTAAAATAGGGCTCAGCACTTTTCCAAATGTATTGGATGTTTCAATGATTCCTAAACCTGTACTAACTTGTTTTTCATCCTTGTATAAATCACCAACACATGGTATAACAACTGGCATTGCACCAGCAGCACCAATACCTTGAATCGCTCTACCGACCAATATCCAAGTGTAGGGATTATCAACTTTCCATGATACCCAACCAGTTATCGCTCCTCCTATAGCCGCAATCAGCAAACTCGGAACCATTATCATCTTTCGTCCCCATCTATCTGATAAATAACCAGCAATCGGTATAAGAAGAATGGCTACGATAGAGTAAATTGTAATAATCATGGATACTTGAAACGATGAAATATGTAATTTCTTTTCGATTGTCGGTAGAATTGGAATGAGCATTGAATTCCCTAATGTCATAACAAGTGGAACTGATGCAAGCGCAATTAAACAACAGTTTTCTTTTTTTAACATGTTGGCTTCGGAACCCTTTCATCGTATATTTCTGACCATATAATAGCCCTGCTGGAACGTAATTTTTCATTCCACCAGGGCTATTACATCTTTACTACTTCCCATTTACAACAAAAGAAATTGGGGAAAATATAGTATTATTCCTATTCTTTGAATCCAGTTCGCAATATATTCATACCAATTAATTGAAAAAAAAAGAAAGGAAGAATCCTTCCTTTCTCCTATAACCTTCTACAATTAGCGAGTATATCCGCCACCAAGTTGTTGTTCTGCCATCGCTACTAGACGTTTTGTAATTTCACCGCCTACAGAACCGTTTGCACGTGAAGAAGTATCAGCGCCAAGTTGTACACCAAATTCTTGTGCAATTTCATATTTCATTTGATCTAAAGCTGCTTGTGCTCCATGTGATGCTAATTGATTAGAGTTACGATTTCTAGCCATTACCAATCACCTCCTTATTTATATATAAATTGTGTTAAATTTCAATTTAAATACATGGTAATTTTTGGTTATTTATATTTTTTAAAAAAGAGTCTCTACAATGAGAGACTCTTACATCATTTTATATTAAGAAGTTACTACTTCTAAATTTCTATTTGTTAATACTTTCATTTCTTCTTTTAATATATCTTTCGCATTATGTCCAAACCATTCGAGTGAAGCAAAATGGTCAGTATCTCTCACTTCCTGAATAATCTCATCATAATTTACCACACCTTCAAATAATGGAACCATACCAATTCGACTTCCCGCTGCTGCATATACATTATTTGGTTCAAACACATGCAAATAATCTGCTGACGATATATTCTTAAAATGGTAATGTTGTATCCACGGCTTTAGTCGATGGAAGCTGTCTATTGGATCTGCACCAGACTCCCATATATGAAGAAAATCAAGGTTTATTTTCAAATTCGAATGATCTACTTCTCCTAATAATTCCAAAGTAGAAGGCAGCGTATCCGTTAACGTATTTGGATGTGTTTCTAAAAGTACATACATATTATGCTGAGCAAATACTTCACAAATCATGCGAATACGATTCACATACTCTTTTCTCTCCTGTTCCGAGAAACCTTCGCTACCTTTTTGTCCAGCAAACGTACGAATTTTGTTTGTTTTAAACCAATTAGCTAATATTGCAAGTTGTTCACATTTCTCTATCGTTTTTTCAAAATCTGCCGATAATGATATGTCTAAGTAATCACTTATCATCGTAATTTCCAAGTTTTTATCCTTTAAACAATTCAATTCTCGTTCTGTCGTTTCATACTCTTGCATATACAAATTTCGTGCATGAGTCCCCCACAATTCAATTCCTTTAAAACCGTTTTCATATGCAAATTGAACAATATCAGTAAATGAAATTAATTGATGACGAAAGGAAATAGTACATAATGAATATTTCATAGGTTTGAACTCCCTTATCTTAAATTCAGTTAGGTTTTTAAAATGCTAAGACAGACTCGTTTGTTTTCATTTCTTTCCATGATAAAAACTGTCTCTCTAATTCAGCCTTAATTTGCAGTTCAATTGCATTCATTTCATCCAACTTTTCAACAATTGATAATAACATGCCTTTATTATTCGTCATCGCCATTTTAATTGCTCGATACTGTACATTTGTAAATCCTTGTACAATATCCTCTACCCGATCACACCAATAATCAAACTCTTGCTCCGAATATTGCAACGTTTCACGGAAGTATGCAAAGGCATGTTCATAACTATATTTACGAATTGCAAGTACTGGTATTTGCTTCACTGCCGCTACAAGACCAGAAAGCGAATAACCTTCTTCTTCATTTGCCATTTTTATAATTAAATTTTTCAATTCCATAGTCAGTTCATTGTCATTTCTTTTGAAAGTTTCTATGAAATAACTCGCTACCATTTCTTCTGTTGGCTCCTGAATTTCTTCTACATCAATGAAATACCCTCCACCAAATGGGTTATCTTGAACAGAGTGAAGCACTTTTTCTCTTTCCATATTCCCTTCCCAGCGAAAATCAGGATCTAGCATGAACCATTCTTCATCTTTCTCTGTCTTCGATATCATTAAATAATGCGGAAACGGTTTTTGATGAAATTTATTTTCCCTCTCTGGCAATAGAGACATATCAACCATTACAATGACATAGCGATTTTCTGGCTTGTTTTCTACTAATTGTAAAAACGTTTCTACATTGCTATCTTTACCTTTTGCATGATCATACCATTCGTTCACTTTCATACCGTACAATTTTTCATACCATAATAAATAATTATCATGGTTAATATTTTCGGAGTGATACGAGATAATGCCGCCTTCTGTTATATCAAAATCTCCGTCCCATAATCCAAAATAAAATGGACGGAAATCTATTTCGCTACGCCTTTTTATAATTTCACAAAAACAACTCACTAAACAGTGAACTTTAATTGAAGTCATATTCTCATCCACTTTCCTAAAGGTTAATTATTCACATTTACTACTTATACCGGCTGTAACTCCTCCATAAAATCAAGCAAAGATCCTACAGTAAGAAATGCTTTTGGGTCTACCTCATCCTCTGGAACGCATAGCTTTACATCCATTTCTATGTAGACTATGAGTTGTAACATCATTACCGAATCTATATATAAATCTTGGTTTAAACGCATCGTTTCTTCTAAATGCGTTACATTTTTTAGCTCCATTTTTTCTGTCATAATTTTCAACACTTCATTTTTTAATGTTTCACGTCTCATGTTGTAACCTCTCCCATCTCTAGTAATTTTCTACTTACTTTTCCAGTTTTATTTTTCGGAATTTCAGTTACACGTTCAATCTCATGCGGAACTTTATAAGATGGTAAATGCTGCATACACCATTCTCTTATTCGCACTGGATCAACATGAGAGATTACTTTCGCTTTAACAACTTCGCCCATCACAGGATGTTTTCCCCGATATACAATTGCCTCTTGAACGCCTTCTAGTCGAAGCATTGTTTCTTCTACCTCTATCGGAAAGACTTTTAATCCTGAAACGTTAATCACATCATCCATGCGCCCCATAAAATGAAGACCATGCTCAGATTTATACCCCAAATCTTTCGTGAAAATTTCCTTATCTTTCATTTTCACTACGATTTCTTCGGGCATATTTTCATCTGAACCTATACTTATACTCGCATGAGGTAGTGGATTACCTAAATCTAAATGGCTTTTCATATCATGACATATACTAATACAACCTGCTTCAGAACAACCGTATTGCTGCATCATATATGTTGTCATTTCTTTTAGTTTATAAAATAATGCTTCTGGTAAAGGTGCTCCGGATGTCATAATTTTATGAAACTGAAACGTTCCTTGCGGGAAACTCCCCATAATATGTAACATAAGCGGTACTGCATAAATGATATGTTTTTCTGTATTGCGAACTATATTTAATGCGAATTTAGGGTTTTTATTCGTAATGATGATAGGTTTGCTTCCTCGCGTAATTGCAGATAACGTACCACATATTAGTCCGTATGAATGTGAAACAGGAGCCATAACGATCGGCACTTCATCTACTTCACAGTTTAAAGCTTCATTATAAGCAGTAATTTCTGTATCCACTTCCGCCCATGCTCTACGAATCAGTTTTGGTTCTCCTGTTGTTCCAGAACTATATTGCAATAAAGAAGGCTCTTCTAGTAAAGCGTTCACTACTTCTAATTTCGTAAAATCGGGATATTCTCCATATAATATCCCGATACAATTTGCACGCTTTGCCATTTCAATAGCCGTTTCTTTTGGCGTATCTTCATGTATAAGCAATACTGATGATTTCTTTTCTTTTAAGAAAAACACAAGCGTAATAATATCGAATGGATCTTTCAGACAAAGCGCGAATCTATTTCCTGCTGCTTTTTGAAATTGTTCCATTTCCTCATAAACTTGTAATCTCAAATCAAAATCACTTTTGCTATACTCTTGTTTATTAACGATTAGCATAATTTCCCCCTGTAACAACTGATTTTTGTTTGATAAGTTGTCTTGCTCTATACAATGGATTTGGAACTTCATGAACAAGCGAGTCCACATCCATATATAATCGTCGCTTCGTTAATTGCTCAGCATAGAATGTAGGAGTGTATAGCTGAATACTTTCAAATCTATCTTTCAAGTGTGGATATTTTCTAAAATGATTTTCAATTTCTTCGACAACTATCATCCAAAAAATTTCTTCTTTCCAATCATATTCGTCTGCAAGTACGAAAGCTAATTCTCCTACATTAAATAAGAACAGTGCATCTAATACCATCTCTTGTAAACATTCAATACGATCCATTTCAAAGAAATCATTCATTTTCCCATTCGCATACGTTTTATGCATTTTAGTAAAGTCTGGACATTTATTCATTCCTTTTAAGAATGGACGATAAAACTCAAGTCCTTCATGGAAATCCTTTAATGCAATACGGACAGGTAGCCCTTCTTTATGAACTAAAATCATATTTTGTCCGTGTGATTCTAATGCGATTCCATACTCTACAACAAGATGTATAACTGGTATGATCGCTTTTTGAATCAGTAATCGTAGCCAATTTTCTATCCCGTATTTGTTTAACCATGCATCAATAACTGGTGTCCCGTCTTTCTCCTTTGCATATAAGCCGTTAAAGGGAAGCGCATCCTCTTGCTCATCTAAATATTTATGAACGCTTTCACGCCAAATGCACCCTAATGAACCATATGTGGCTTTCTTATTCGTATCATACGTTACACTCGAAAATTCCTTTAACAAAATAATGCGCGATTCATCCCTTAAATAAGAATCCTGACTTACGACATCACTTAACCAATTCGATATAGCTGGTGCACTCACAACTGAATATGGTTTCAGCGTACGGAGTGTTGAAGTGTTAAGTATGTTCAGCGATAACTTTACATATGGTCTCTTTGGATTCGTAGCATTTCTTAACGTCCTCATCGATTGTTGCGCGCAATAATCATCCGCCGATTGTCCTAAATAAATTATATTTTTATCCTGTATATGGTCAGCGTAATTTGGAATGATGAAATTCTCCCACTGCCAAGGATGAACAGGTATAAACACGTACTGTTTTGGATTACATCCCGCACTGTGAATTCGTTCCATATACGTTTCTAATGTATGCTCGCCTATCTCACCTTTTAAAATATTGTCATAGATCATTTCATTTTCATAACCTACAGTCGCATACTTCTTATGAGCTGCAATCCATATAATTTTTATTGGTCTCATAAATTCATATCCATATTGAAAATTGTCACGATATTGAAACCCAATGCGTGCTTTATAGCTAGGATGATATGGATGACCGTCTATTAAATGGCTTTCAAATTCATCGTACGATTTTTGGGTATATTTCACCTTATTATGTCTTTCATATTGTACAATCGTGTCTTTAAATATCGTTTGTTCTAATTCATGAATAAAAGAATCTAATTTCGTTTGTTCTACGTTAACAATTCGAAAAACTTCTTCCAAAAATTGCGAAACTGATTGTATTTCTTGTTTTTCCTCTTGAACTCTTATTACTAATGAATCTATAGAGATACGTCCAAATGTCATTCGTTCTCTTCCGTAACATTCATACGTGACACTTTTGTTGTCCTCATCAAGTCCTTGAATAAGAAAAAGAATTTGTTCTTCGTTTTCTATGCGAATTGGCGTAATAATCCCCTCATAAATTAACGACTCTACTAATTGACGTAACACTCTTCTTCGTACTGAAATGTAATCTTTTGATTCAAGCGCTTTCAATATTCTCTTATGATACATGTCCACTCTCATAACTCCTCCACCTTATGAAAAATACCATTATTTGTATTACGTGAAATTTTAACGTTATTTATGAACGGACAGCCACTTCTCTAACGAGCGGATTCTGTACCTGTACGTAAATTGCTTGTTCTAAAGGATTACTTAACTCATCGACATCGAAAAATCTCGTTAATAAATTTGCTTTACATGCCAACTTATCCTCTTCTAACAATTCTCTTAAAAAGGTAGAAGGTTCACGGTTATACGAAAGGAACGCTTCAAGTACAGATCTTAATTCAGAGAGAAGAATTTCCTCCTTAATTAATCCTGCTGTGCCAAAACCGTTAATGAGACCAAACATATGATTGAAAATTAAGTAGTAACGAAATCTCTCATCTACAATATAATCGTCATATAGATTTCCAGTACGTTCTCCAATGCCAGCCAACTCATTATTAAGCGTCTCTTTCATTGAATTACAGAAATAAAACCCTTGATTATCACGGAAATAATATTTGACCGGATAACCATCCTTTAGCTGAACAACACTATTTTGCTGATGCGCTTCTACTGCAACACCATAACGTAAGTACATCCATACCATCGGCTTTAAAGAAATATTCATATATCGTCTAAACCAATCTAAACTTACTTCTTCACAGCTTCTACTTTCTACATCTGCTAGTCGATGAATAATATTCGATAAACGAGTACGTTCTCCAGGTATTGCATCTTGAACTAGTCCAGCAATTAAAGTAGCGTCATTTGCATGTTCACCATAAAAAGGGTTCTCTCGTATAATTACTTCAAATCCAGATTCTTTTGCCCCGTAATTTAATGTAATAAATGCTGGATCACAAATAAAATCAAAACCTGGAAACTTATCTAACACTTCACCAATTGCTGTATTTAGCATTTCCTTTCCTTCAAGACCACTCTCTAGTTCCTTCAATTTATTAATACGCATTGAATTTGTTACTTTTACTGGGAATGAAAACTTAAGCATATATTTTGATTGGGGATGATATAACGTCCTAAGGGATGATGTTGCCATATAATACTTACCGACAGGACCGATATATTCAAGTACTCCTTGATCTATCCACTCCTGTACGTATGATTGGTGTAATAGCCATTCTGCCTGAAGCGGATGAATTGGAAGTAATGAATATTCATCTTCATTACAATACTTCGATATAAATTCTTTACAAACCATCTCATCATTACGTAACTCTTCTTTTAGAATTACTGTTGTAGAATCTAACAATAATGATTTTTCATTTACTATATTTTTATGTGCCCTAAAATAATGAAGCTGACATTCTCCTTTTAATTCTGGAGAATACATTGCGCTTTTCCATTCCAAAATACCTTGTCTACTCTTTGGGGTTGGATGCGTTAAATGTCCAAATAATAAAGATTGCTCCGCTTCTATAAAGGATGTATGGAAACCGTATAATGCAGATGTATCTTCTATTCTCTCCTTTGTAAATTCTTCAATATTTTGACAACTACAAATAACTCGAAGCATAAGTTCAGCAGGATTCGTCCCTTCTCCGTAGTTGATAGACATCTCTTTTATTAAGAATGTAATAACAGTAACGTAATCTGCTTTTATAACATTCTTATTTTCTCCCATTTGATAATAAAATTGTTCTCCAAACAAATGGCGATCTGTTGCTGATTTATATATAACTTCTCCATACAAAGTAATGTTTTGTGCCGATAACCGACAACATAAATAAGTAGAGCCAGTATCTCTTTGAAATGAATTGTAGAAAATATCCTCTATCCTTTTATCCGCTGTAATCCATTCTCCACTTCCTGTTTCTCTTAAATAACAATTTAAAAAACTTTGTATTGTTGCATGTTCCGCGATTTGTTTCGCACGCTGCATACTTGTCCTCCTCTTTATATGAACGCTATCGTAATTTCATATTACAATCGATAATTGAATATCGTTATCAATTAAAATTTTAATTGATTATCATTATCAATTCAATAGTTTATTTCAGAATTTTTAAATCCGAATAAATATTTCTTTTTTTCAGCCTTTCTTTAATCTAATTAAAAATACACAAGAAAAATTCTCACTTTCAAACTACATACTTATTTATTTCATTAGTAATCCCCTTCAAAATAGTTAAACAAAAGAGGTATACATTAATTCGTATACCTCTTTCAAACATAAAGTTTACATAATAATATTATTTATATCCCTCCAACAATAGGCTGTCTCTTCTACCTGTACTCTCTCTAAAAATTTCGTATCAATTTTTTCTGGATTAAATTTTTCATAAAAATTTTTAGAAGGGTTATTCGTAACAACCCATACTAAAAGTGATTGCATATCATTGTTTATACATTCCGATAATAAAGCTTGAAATAACTTTTGTCCTATTTTCATTCCTTGATACTCTTGTAAAAGGTAGATTGCATATAATTCCCCATCACAATTATATGTACCACTTCTTTCCACTCCCCCGTCAATGAATCCGATTATTGTTTCATCTGACGTCTCTGCTACAAATCTATATTGGTATTTATCTTCTTGTTGAAAAATGTTTTCCCATTGTTTTTCTCGTTGCTCATATGTTATATTTTCTAAAAATTCGTCAGCAAATATCCCTTTATACGTTGTTTTCCAGCTATCAACATGCACCTTTGCTATACCTCGTATATCATCTTTTATCGCTCTTCTAATATGTATTTCCATCATTTCTCCCCCTTGTTATTCATCATTATATCAATTTATTTCCTTAAAAATCCAAATAAAAAAAGAGCGAATGCACTTCACTCTTTTTTATCACAATTATCTACTTTCCACTTCAACTGAAACAACACGATCAATCTCTTTCAGGGAACTATATAACTCTGTTGTATATAAATCTTCTGGAGCTAAAATAACCATTTCCAGTTGCTGAAATGCTCCATTATCTATATCTTTAATTTTCACTCGTTTCACATGCATACCTAAATTTTTAATTTGCTTAAATATACCATCTAACTCATGATGCTCTTTTACAGTAATTTTTATAGATAAATCCTTTTGTCTTAATGAATACGGACCTGCAATTTTCACAAGTTGTGGAAGTACGTTAATTGCTAAAATAATTAAAATCATAGCAACCGTCGCTTGTAAATAAAAGCCCGCCCCAATTGCTATACCTAAAGCTGAAGCAGCCCACACCATAGAAGCTGTCGTTAATCCAGAAATAACATCATTACTTCTTCGTAAAATAACACCTGCCCCAAGAAAACCAATCCCACTCACAATTTGAGCAGCTAGACGCATTGGATCCATATTTGTATGCCCTGGAACAGAATATACATGTACGGCTTCAATTGAAACCATCGTAATTAAACAACTTGCTACAGAAATAACCATACTTGTTTTCACACCAAGCGGTTTATTCTTTAGCTGCCTATCTATCCCGATGAATAATCCTAAAAAGAGTGCTAAACCTAATTTGAGTAAAAATTCATATGACATATTTCCATTCTCCTTACTTTACAATGTTTCCCTTGGAATAATTCACTATAACTCTTTTATGATATCAATTCCAGTCTTTTCTATTCATTTAACATAAAAAGCCGAAAAAACATTTGTAACGATGTTTCTCCGGCTTTTTATTATGCTTAAGATTCTTCTTTATTTCTGATCTTTAATCTTAATCTCTGCATCTTTGTAGAATGCTAATTTACTGTCATTATACTCTTTTGTAAAATTGTTAAATTGCTCTTTTGATTTTTGTGCTTCCACAGTTAATTCATTAACAGCCTTAACTTTTTCACCAATCTCCTTTAATTTCGTTTCTTTTACTTTTAATTTTTCATACAGTTCTTTTTCAGTCGCTAACGCCTTCGTATAATTTTCATTCATCTTTTGGAATGCATCATAACGGTTTTTATACGACTCTTCTACTGCTTTCGCTTGTTTTTGTAACTTCTTATCTTCAAGCTTCTCTATATTTCCTTGAACAGATTTTGTTTCTTTCTGAGCTTTTTCTAGCATTTCTTTCTCAGTTTTTAATACTTTTTCACGGTCATCTACATTTGCAGTAGCTTGCTCTATCTTCTTCATAACAGCGTCATTATGATCTTTACCTTCTTGTAAAATTTGAGAATATAGTTCTTGACCTTCATTCTCTAATTTCTCTAACTTCTTCGCTTCATCAACTAATAATTTTTCTTGTGTCGCTGCTGTTTCAAAAGCTGTATATAGATTTTCTTCTGGTTTTTCACCGAAACAACCTGTTAATAGTCCTACTGATAGTGCTCCAACTACTGCTACTTTTCCATACTTCAACGTTCATTCCTCCATTACATACGGTTATCATGCCAGAAATTCACTGGGAAGTGACTCTCTTCATGATAAGCTTCAAACTCATAACCCTTTTCTTTTAACCCTTTTAAAATTGCTGGCACAGCAGCAACTGATTGTGGGTGAATGTCATGCATTAAAATAACTTCCTGTGGTTTTGTTGCATTTGTTATTACATTTTGAGCAATTTGTGCTGCCGCTGCATCAACTTGCATTTTGTTATATCTCCAATCTAATGAATCAATTGTCCAATCCCATACTTTAAAACCGCCCTCTACTACTTTATTTCGAAGACCTTCATTTAATCCAGGCATCGAACCGTATGGTGGACGTGTTAATTTAGGTGATTTTCCAATAATATTTGCGATTAAGCTTTGATCTTCTTTCATTTCATTTACATACTCGCCATTTTTATATAACTTTGCAAAATTATGTGTCATACTATGCATACCTACATAATGACCCTCTGCATTTTCACGTTTCACTAAATCCGGAAATCCTTTTACATTCGCTCCAATTAAAAAGAACGTCGCCTTCGCATCATGCTGTTTTAACGTATTTAACAATTCAGCCGTATATTTCCCTGGGCCATCATCAAATGTAAGGTAAGCAACTTTTCTTTCTTTTCCATTAAAACGACTTGGTGCCGTTTTATTCATTTCTACTTTCGGTTGTTCACTTGCAAGCTGTACTACGTTTTCTTGTTTTGCAACAGCCTTTGCTGGTGAAGTAATGGATTGAAACATGAAATACCCAATAGCTACTGCTGCAATCGCTATTAAGCCGACTACTACTCGTTTAACTTTAAAAGCTTTTTCCATTCTATCGAATTCCTCTCCCTATTAATCTTATATATAAATCACCCAATATAATTATACATCTATTTATTTTATTACACTATATAAACAGACTTTATATGTATTATAATGGGAGTTTTATCAAAATGGTTGTTCCTTTTCCTTCTTTACTTATAATAATTAAGTGTACCTCCATGAAGCTCCACCATTTTTTAACGATAGCTAAAACACCTGTAGCACGGTTATTAATCTAGTAAAATGACTGTTCTATATATGGTAAATGCTCTGTAGCAATTCCAATCCCTTCGTCTTTCACCTTTATCACTGCTTGTCCTTCTTTTTTAGTCGCTTCAATATATACTTTACCATTTTTATGTGAATATTTAATGGCATTTTGAACAATATTCAAGAAAACTTGCTTTAGCCTATTTCGATCTCCTATCAATTCAATTCGTTCTATAGTTTTGATGAATTGCATTTGCTTCTCTTCAGCATTAGGAGTTAATTGCCAAATCGTCTCCTCTAGTATATCGTATAATTGCACCTTTTGTTTATATAAATTGAAATGATTTAAGTATAAGTTTTCTAAAATAAAAAATCGTTACAGAAAAGTTACAAATCCATCTCAATAAAAAAGATTGGCAAAGGCCAATCTTTTTTTATTATTCATTTCGAACTGGTTTTGGTGTTACACCTAAATGCTCATTTAATTTTTTCGAAATATCTTTTACATTTTTTTCGTTTGGAATGTAATAATAAATACCTCCGATACGTTTATCCGTACCTTCTATTTGCATTTTTTCCATTTCTAAATTAGATCCTGCCATATTTTTTGTAATCGCAAGCATATCATCGAAAGTTAAGTTCGTTTTCATATTTTTATCAACCGCATCAAGTAAAGAGCCCATTTTGCTAATTGATTGCACAGACATCGCTTTTTTTGCAATTGCTTCTATTACAAGTTGTTGTCTTTGTCCACGCATTGCGTCACTATCAATTTTACGCGTTCTTGCAAGTGCAAGTGCTTGTTCTCCATTTAAATGTTGGAAGCCTTTTTCTAAATGAATCATACCCGCTTGGTCTTTACTATCTTGCTCTGTGAAAGTAACAGGTACATCAATATCAATACCACCAAGTGAATCGACAATTTGTACGAATGATTCAAAGTTAAACTTCACATAATAATCAACAGGAACATTTAAAAATCTTTCCACCGTATCTCGTGTACTTTCAACACCACCAAATACGTGTGCGTGTGTAATTTTATCTAATTTCTTTCTAGATGGAATATATACACGTGAATCACGCGGAATACTTACTAATTTAACTGATTTATCATCTTTATTAATTGTTGCTAATAAAAGTGCATCTGTGCGAACAGCTTCACCATATTGACTTTTTCGCATTTCACTACCATCTACACCCATAATTAAAATAGAGATGTTATCCTTTAAAGGCTCAACTTCTTTATCACGTTTTGATGATTTATCAATTTGTGCATACGCATCACTTACAACAGCTTTTGCTTTATTATATATTAATGATCCATATCCTACTCCTCCAAAAATAAGTAGGAAAAATGGAATTAAAATGAACCATTTTATTGACCTTCTTTTAGAACGTTTTTTATTGCTTCTCGTATTTTGTTCTAATTCAGAGCTCATCTTCATTCGCCTCTCTTTCTCTTTCCCTAGTATAATGTATGTCTAGTATTCTTCATATTGAATTTCCTTTCAAACACCTTACATTTTTGTAAGGTTACATGATGAATCCAATATGTATTCCATTTCACATTATACTCTCGTGCTTATTTTTGGCAAGTCACTATTTTCCAACTTCAAATATTTAGCACTTCGCAACATTCGAAATTATAGATTTATAAATTTATTCGTTTCGAATCCTTCAATTTTCACCTAAAAAATTAGTAATGCAACAATACATTTCATATTATCTCTCAAGCGGTGTATACATTGTTTTTTTCCCATGATTATTAATGAAAGCGGATTTTGCTTTTAGTTTCGTCTTTTCTATTTCTATATCTTCATTCGAGAAATTCACAATAATTTTAATATCTTTTCCATAAGAAGCAGATTGAACTAATTTATCTTCTGACAAATATACAAAGTTCGTCATTTCTTCTTTTACTGCCTTTTCATGAACGTCATTCCAAACTTTCAGGTGCTGCGTAATTTCTTGTTTATGCTTATTCCACTCTACTTCATCTAAATGGTACAACGGAGGAACATTATACAATAATTCGTATAGCATACGGTTCCCTACCTCATCTTTTACTTTCAAACTTCCCCATTCCCAGTGGTGCGTTGTAATTACAGAATCATTGTATACTAATTTATATAATGGTACTGAATATACAGGGTTTAAATACACTTGTTTATATTCTTCTTTTAACGGTACTTGTTTTGCATATTTTTCTGGAACATTTTGATTCGGTGACCAATATCCGCCCACATAATACGGACTTGTTTTATTTTTCCTCATATCTTCATCGTCCCATTTAATAACCGGTGTTTCAATACCGTGAGCAAATGCAATCGTGCTACTTGCAAAGTCATTTCCGCCTTCTGAGCCAACTACCATACCTTTTTCTTGCGCAATATAATCCATTCGTTGCAATCTTGCTTTTAAATCTTGTTCTTGTGTCGTTATATGTTTGGCTGAATAGTCATCATAAATTTCACCTGTTGCATCACAATCAATAAACCATGAATTATATTTAGGTCCATTTTGTAAAATATCGTTCATTCGCTCTTTTACACTAGGAAGAGATAAAGTTGGATTTAACTTTCGCCCTCTACCTAAAAAGCCTTGCACTTTTTCTCCATTTTTCTTCGTCACAGTTCCCTCTTCATATAACGATGGATCCTGAAAAGAAGCTGTATTCCAATTTTTATCAGCTTTTTCGTGAATAGAATGATAAGAATCATACGGACCAACTAAATATCCCATTTTCTTAGCTTCTGTCACGAAATCAGGCTGCATATACCCTTGTTCCCAGTTCGGTAGCCCAATCCATGCATTGTCTATTCCTGATTCTTTCATTTCCTTTATAATATCCGTTCCATCTGCCTTACCCCATTTACTTACTTCTTCAACCGCATCACCGAGCGCTGACTTTAATATATGCTTATTTAAGTTATATAACTCCATCTTCGATAAATGGTCTATCCCTTTGTTTAATAACTCACTAGCGTTCTGATCAACCTTTTGAAAAATATCATCTTTATACAATTCCTTCATTGATAATACTTCATTTACATAACGTAAAATAACATTTTTTTGGTACTTATCAATGAAATCTTGTTTACTTACTTGCTCAAACACACTCAGTTCTCCAAGCTCCGAACTATTCTTTTGAATAAGCCCTTTTATATGACTAAATACAGGACTATTTATTTGCTCTCTTATTTTAGGCCAATTTACGTTACTGTCAGACAAACCATTTTGATTCCAAAAATAAAAATGAGCAGCACCATAAAGTTTTTCAATCTCTTTATTTTTTCTAGCCTTTTCTTGTAATGTTTTAAATTCACCTTTTTGAGCAATATTATCCTTATACAGTTTAGCAATACTGACTGCATCATTATTTGTCACATATAATTGAAATCCATATGCTTTATTTTTATTTATACTCGGGAATTCATGTATAAAATCAAATCCTATTTTCGGATCCGAATGAAATTTCAATTCATTATTAAACATATTGTTCGCAATAAATACAATTGAATATTTCGAACCATTTAACGCAAAAAACTTCATAGAAAATGATTCAGCAAATGAATATGCATCATCCTTTAAAAACTTCTTCCAATTTTCATCATTACTCGGAATTTGCTTACCTTCCCATAACGGAAGTGTATAATTTTCAGCTTGTACTTTCGGCCACGTAAAGCTTTCTGCACCAGTCGATTCCACTTCAATATTTAAGTGATCTTTTTTCTTTTCTAGATTCACTTTTACTTTTTGATCTGGATATTCCCAAGATGTTCGATCCTTGTCTTTTTTTACATTCGACACCTTCATTTTCGGTAACGGCTGTGACGCCTGTTCCTTTACACCATCATGTTCTACAGTTAACATGAAAGTCTCTGGATTTACATCGTAAGTAAACTCTTTATACGTCGCTTTCTTTACTTTAGAATCTTGTACAGCCTTGTTACCTTTTACATCACACCCGACTAAAGTCGAAAATGACATCGTTGTAAGAAGACATATTGCTATCATTTTTTTCATCTTCTGCACCTCCACCACTGAATATACAGGGGCTTTGTTACAGGAATGTGGCAAAAAAATAGAACTAGCATAACGCTAGCTCTATTTTGAGTATTATAAATAAGTGTGTATGAACAACTATAATCTGCTTAAAGTATATGTAGTACAATAACCGTGTTTTTTCATCCCCACTAAATATAAAAGCAAATAATTCGAAGCCTTAACACTTATTTTTCAACTAAAAAAATAAGTGTATATAATATACCCTAAAACTAGCACTAAAATTACTAGCGCTGTACCTTTCCAATTCATACCACCCGTCATATCAACTGGACTACCTGATTCAGCTCTGTTGAATCCATCATTTAAAGAACCGGTAGGATTATTTTTCAATTCACTTTGCCTTATACGTTCTCTGTTTTCTTCTGGTGACTCTTTTTTCATACGATCACCTCCAAATTAATACACGCTTTACTAAATTATACATTATTACTTTTCTTTTATATGCCAACTGAAAAGATATTTACAACAAAAAAAGCTAGCAATGCTAGCTTTTTTATAGTTCTATATGTTCTTCTTTATTTACAGTAATTCCTCTATGATCGATTTCTAGCACACACACTTTCATAGACGTAAATACTCTCGCTAATTGCTCAGCAATTTCTTGACGCTTATCATATGGCGTTAATATAAAAATGGATGGACCTGCACCACTAAGCGCTGTGCCGTATGCTCCAAACTCTTTTGCACATTTACGAATTGAGGGTAATAGCGGTACGAGTTCTA
The DNA here is from genome assembly GCF_002209985.1 of Bacillus sp. K2I17. Lineage (NCBI taxonomy): Bacteria > Bacillati > Bacillota > Bacilli > Caryophanales > Bacillaceae > Bacillus > Bacillus sp. K2I17. The sequence goes on along the minus strand of NZ_NJGF01000011.1, from coordinate 3,201 downwards.
AACGATACGGCTCGTGAAAATGATCTCTTTCCATCATTTCACCTACAACTTCCCACTTCTTTTGACAAAACGCAGCTACTAATACGTTGCTGATTGCACTAGCCTTAACTGCTTCATGAAACGGAAACACATCTGGTAATACAGATCGGCTTTCCTCTGTATTTAACTCTTCATTTGGAATAAGAGAAATTACACCTAATTCCTTACTTTCAATTCTTACAACCGAAACATTCTTTCCATCAAGTGCTCCGATTACAGTTCCTCCTAATATAGAAGCCGCAACATTATCTGGATGCCCTTCAAAATTTGTTGCAATTTGAACTTTTTGATCAGTCGTTAAGTTTAAATTGCCAAGTTGATTCGCAAGCTCTATCCCTGCTACAATTGCTGATGCACTACTTCCTAGTCCTCTTGTAAGCGGGATATTACTAGTAACTTCTATTATATGAGGTGATAAAGAAGGACATACTTTACATGCCGTGCTAACGATTAAATTTTTATCATCTGTCGGAATTAATTCTTCAAAGGAATGGATTACTTGCCATCTATCAGCTTTTTCTTTTACCACCACATCTAAATATAATGACAAAGCTATTCCTACTGAATCAAATCCAGGTCCAACATTCGCTGTACTAGCAGGAACACGAATACTTAATGGTATCACGACATAATCACCCCTTTAATATGTTCTTTAATTTGTTCTATATTATTTGAAACACTTGCAATATCTAATGTATTAGAAGAAATTGCGATATCAGGATCTTTCAAACCGTTTCCAGTTAAAACTGCAACAACTGTCTCTCCTTTTTTGATTTTTCCAGATTGAACATGTTTAATTACACCTGCTAATGAAGCATTTGATCCTGGCTCAGCGAAAACCCCTTCCGTTTTTGCTAATAATCTATACGCATGTAAAATTTCTTCATCTGATACCATATCTATTTCACCGTGAGACTGTTCAGCAGCCTCTACTGCATATGACCAACTTGCGGGGTTACCGATACGAATCGCTGTTGCAATTGTTTCAGGTTCTTCAATGACATGTCCTTTTACAATAGCAGCTGCTCCTTCCGCTTCAAATCCGTGAATTCTTGGCTTCTTATAGCCTTTTTCTTTCTCATATTCACAGAAACCTTTCCAGTATGCTGTAATATTTCCGGCATTCCCAACAGGAATCGCTAAAACATCTGGTGCACTTTGCAACTGGTCACAAATTTCAAATGCTGCTGTCTTTTGCCCTTCAATTCGATAAGGATTCACTGAGTTTACTAATGTAATCGGCTCTTCCGCAGCAATATTTCTTACAGCCTTAAGTGCATCATCAAAATTTCCTTCTATTGAAATGATTTCAGCTCCGTAAGCGACTGCTTGCGCTAATTTTCCATGTGCAATCTTTCCTTCCGGGATTACGATTATACATTTCATTCCAAGGCGTGCCGCGTATGCTGCGGCCGATGCCGAAGTATTACCTGTTGATGCACAAATAATTGCCTCCGAACCTTCTTCTTTCGCCTTCGCAACAGCCATTACCATACCACGATCTTTAAAAGAACCTGTCGGATTCGCACCTTCGTACTTACCGTATAACTGAATCCCTAATTGTTTTGATATATTTAATAGCGGAATAAGAGGTGTATTTCCTTCCATTAAGCTAACATCAGGTGTATTTTCATTCACCGGTAAATAAGAAGCATACTGTTTTAATAATCCTTTATACATATTGTTTTTCCTCCTCAATAATGTAATAACTGTTTATTTCACTTGCGACACTTTCTATCGCTCCTAGAACTCGTTCAAATTGATACTTTGAAGTTTGATGTGTCACAACAACGACTTCTGCAAGTTCACGATTTAAAGGTAATTGAATAACTTCTTTTAAACTTACAGAATAATTAACGAAACATTCTGTTATTTTTTGCAACATCCCAGGTTCATCTCGTAATGAAATACGTAAGAAATATTTCGAAACGACTTCTTCATCCCCCTGTAATTCATACGGTTCTGGTTCTTTTAATGCGCTTTTATTTTTCTGAACTTGATTCATATTTTTAACGATTGAAATAATATCACTTACTACAGCAGAACCAGTTGGTAACTTCCCAGCTCCAGGTCCGTAAAACATTACTTCTCCTACTGCTTGACCATGAACATATACTGCATTAAATTCATTATTTACATTCGATAATGGATGATGACTTGGTAAAAGAGTCGGTTCTACACTTAAATGAATGGCTGACCCTTGTTTCTCTGCTTTACCAATTAATTTCATAGTAAATCCTAACTTTTCAGCCATTTGTAAATCTTCTTTTTCGACCTTTCGAATCCCTCTTACTTGCACATCATCTAAAGAAACATTCATCGAAAAACCTAAGTTTGCAAGAATGGCTACCTTTCTCGCCGCATCTAACCCATCTACATCCGCTGTTGGATCCGATTCTGCGAAACCTAATTTTTGTGCTTCCTGTAAAGCCTCTTCATACGACCATCCATTTTGACTCATCTTTGTTAACATGTAATTTGTTGTTCCATTTACAATTCCCATTATTTTTTCAATTTGATCTGAAGCTAATCCGTCTGTTAATCCTCTTAACACCGGAATACCGCCCGCTACACTTGCTTCATAACATAAATCACAATCATTATCGTTCGCCACTTGGAGAAGCTCTGCACCGTATACAGCCATTAAATCTTTATTTGCTGTTACGACATGTTTTTTATTTCGTAAAGCCTTAACAATATGTTGCTTTGCTTCTTCAATTCCGCCCATTACCTCTACTACAATATCAATATTTGGATCATTTAGAACTTCATCGACATGACTTGTTACTACGATTCCATCAATGCAAACATCACGTTCTTTTTCTAAGTCACGTACAACGACTGTCTTTACCTTCACTTCATACCCTGTATCAAGTGTAATTTTTTTATAATGTTCTTTCAAAATATGGACAACACCACTTCCGACCGTACCTAAGCCTAACACCCCAACATTAATAACGTTATTCATTTTCTAATCTCCTCCTACAATTTTATTTTTTATCTCTATCAATCACCTTGCTCTGCTTTTTAATCATGCAGGTGGTGGTTATTTCCGTACGTACAAATCGTTTCATTTTACTGCACCTCCTTTCAAAGTAAAAAAACACACTCATCCCTAGGAAAGGGACGAATGTGTTTTCGTGGTTCCACCCTTGTTCCAAT